>DASQXF010000359.1:0-8543 GCA_035639895.1 Xanthobacteraceae bacterium | reverse complement strand
GGATCGAACGCGCTCTCCTGGCGAATGATGGCAAACAGCATCGCGCGCTCGATGCTTGGGGCAATCGGCGAATAGCCCGGCACGCCGACGGTCGGAAACGCGTAGTAGTCGAGCGGTAAGCCGCGCGCCAGCGCACCCCTGCCCATGTGCAGCATCCCGCGGGCGTCCTCAAACTGCTCCGCCAATTCGCCCAGCGCCGATAACGTGCCGGTATCGTTTTGCGACTCCCCGATGCTGGCCATAAGCGTGAGGGCCAGCTTGCGTTCGTTGAGCGCGTAAAGGATCTCGAGCGCGCGCACGAGTTCCAACCGCTCCGCTTCGGCTTGCGGGTCCGGCTTCGGCGGTGGCGGCGCCAGCGCCAGCGCGGGAAGCCCCAGCCGCGCCCGGGCGAGCTGTCCGTAATAGGCGGCCGAACCGCGCGCCGCCGTCTCATACTCGGCGCGGGCCTGCTCCGGCTGGTTCAAAGCTTCGGCCACCCGTCCGAGCCAGTAGTGCGAGCGCGCGTGCGACGTCGGATGGCGGGTCACGTCCTGGATGCGCTTGAAGTGGGTTGCCGCCGTGCCGGGATCGTCGAGGAACCGCAGCGCGATCCAGCCCGCCATGAAATGGCGCTCGATGCGCGAGTTTTCCTTGTTCGGCTCAGCCGCGTCCGCCACCACCCGATAGGCCGATTGGGCATCGCCCATATCGAGCAGCTTGCGCGCCATGATGCGCCGCTCGACCCACCATTCCTCGCCATCGTGGATCTCGGCGAGATCGCAGGGCGCAGACAGCAGCACCCGCGCGGCTTCGGCGATTTTGTCCTCGTGGCGCAGAACGTGCGCGTGCGCGAACAGATAGCCGGGATCTTGGCGTGCGTCCGCCGGCACCGCGTCGAGCAGCTTCCTCGCACTTTTCGGGTCGAGCTTGGGCGCGCCGACCTTGCGGCTGATCGCGATGCGTGCCTGCGCAATCGCGAGGTCGGCCCCGCCCAGGCGGCGTGCCGCCCGCATCGCGTCATCCTTGTCGGCGGCGAACAGTCGCTTTTCCATGCGCGCCTTGTGATCAGCGCGGCTCAGCGACGCAGACCAACGCTCGAGCACCTGCTTCTCGACCTCCTCGGGAAGCGAATCGTTGCGCCAAGCCTGTCGCACCAGCGCGAGCGCGCCTTCGGTATCGCCCTCCGCCTGCAGCGCGCGCGCCAGCACAATGCGGCCTACGCCCGACTGCGGCGGCGAGTCCTTGAAGAAGCTTACGACCTGCGCGGGCTTGACGTTCTCGACCCACAACATCCCCTCAGCGCGCTTGCGGAACATGCCGTGGTTCGGCCAGCTCGGGTTGGCGGCAATGAAGGCGAGATAACGCTTGCTCCCGGCGCCGTTGTGGTCATTGCGCAAGATGAGCCATTCCACGAGCTTGCGCGCCACCGGGTCCGAGATGCCGCTGCCGAGCTCGGTCGCCTTGCTGGCGCCACCGTGGCGCAACGCCTCGACTGCGCTCTTGACCAGCGCAATATCGGCGGCAGACGTCTGCGGCGCCGGGCCCTGCGCCAGCGGAATCTGCGACACCGCGGATTTGTCCACTGCAGACTTGCTGCCTTTGGATTTGCCCGCCACCCTCTTGCCGGTGGCTTTCGTGGCTTTCGCGGATTTACCCGCGGCCTTAGCCGTCGCGTGCGCGCCTTTGGCGCCGCGTGCAACTGCCGTTTCCGCCGCAAGGGTGATTGCAAGCGCACTCGCGCAGGCGAGTGCAGCAACGAGTGCTGACCGATATCGTGATTTCAAGATTTTGTCCCCAGATCCCCGGCGAATGGCTTCGCCCCAAATCCAACTCTGGTAACCGACCACCCGAATTGACCAGCGCTATGCAGCAACATTTGGGCGGAAAAGTGCCGCCATCGGCGCCAGGCAGTAGCCCGGAGGCGACGCGGACACGGGGTCCACCCTCTCTTTCTCCGGTCGTCCCCGCGAGGGCCACCCCGCGACGCTCGCGTCGCGGGGACCCCGTTGCCGCGACCCATGAACACCGGCCTGTGTTCCCGGCTCTCGCGCCATAGCGCGTCCTCAAGGGCGTTCACGCCCGTCTTCGACGGGCTATGGACGCGCGTGGACGCGCTTAAGGCGCTCGGCCGGGACGACGAGCATACCTAACGACGTCCTTCCCTGGCTGTCGCTTCCGCTCCGTCCCGGTCACGCGCACAAGGTTGCCCGCAGCTTCGGATTCCAATTACGATGCGATGGATCGCGGGAGGACGTCATTCCCAATTCGCGGCAAAGCTCGCAAAGGAGACTCACATGTCCGCAAACGTGACCGAAGTGCTGGCCGGCTTTGCGGCATCGCTGCAATATGATGACATCCCAGAGCGCGTCCGCGACCATTGCAAGAATCTCCTCCTCGACACGTTGGCCTGCGCGGTCGCCGGGCATCGCGGCGAGGAGACGCAGCAGATCGCCGCACTCGCATCCGGCCTGGCGCGATCGAACGAGAGCAGTGTCATTGGCGGCGAGGCGCTTTCTCTCGCCGGCGCGACCCTGCTCAACGGCTACCTCATCACCGCGGTGACGATGTGCGACGTGCACCGCCCGACGCTGACGCATGTGACGCCGGAAGTGATGCCGCCCGCACTGGCGATCGCCGAGCGCGATGGCTTGTCGGGACGCGAGCTGCTCGTCGCCATCGCCGCCGGATGCGAAGTCACGACGCGGATCGGGCTCGGCCTCGATTATCCTACCTTCCGCGGCAAGGGCTGGCACGGCCCCGGCGTGCTCGGCCCATTCGGCGCCGCCGCGGCGGTAGGCCGGCTGCGCCGGTTCGACACCGAAACCATGGCCAAGGCATTCGGACTTGCCGGCAGCCAAGCGGCCGGCACCTTTGCCGCCTGGGGAACGCCGACGGTGAAGTTTCACCAATGCCGCGGCGCGCTCTCGGGCTTGCTGGCGGCGCTGCTCGCCGAGCAGGAATTTCTCGCCACGCGCGAATTTCTCACCGCGAGCGACGGCGGGCTCTACAATGTCTACGCGAATGGCGGCCACCCGGAGGCGGTCACCGCCGATCTCGGGAAAGCCTGGGAGCTTGCGCAGATCGCGCTGCGTCTTTGGCCGTCCGCGTCGTCGATCCAGGGCATGAATACGGCGCTCTTCGATCTCATCGAACGACACAAGATCGATCCCGCCAAGGTGAAGAAAGTTCGCATCGCGTTGAGCCAGCCGACTTTCGATCTGCACGGCAAGCTCGCGCGCTACAAAGGCAAATTCGATGCGCTGATCTCCGGCCACTACACCGCGGCGGTGATCCTGCACGATCAGGAGCTCACCCTCACCCAGTTCGAGCCTGCACGCTACGACGAGCCGAGGATGCGCCGCGCCGCGGCCGAGCAGATCGAGCTGCGCGCTGACCCGGCGCTCATCGGGGTCGAGGCGATGGCCGAAATCGAGATGGAGGGCACGACGCTGAAGGCGCACTGCCAGCATCCGCGCGGCTCGCCCGAGAACCCGCTCTCACGTGCACAGATCGAGGGCAAGTTCCGCACCTATGCGCACGGGGTTCTGAGCCCTTCTGCCATTGCCGCAATCATCGACGCCGTTGCCAATCTGGAGAAGCTGGGCTCGGTGGCGAAATTGATGGAGATGCTGCGCGTGACGCCGCGCCAGCCGCAAGCCGAGCGCGCGTCCTTGGCTGCAGCGCGCGCGTAACATGGCGCCAGGTCAGTCACAGAGCGACATCCGAGAAGGAGCTCGCATGGGTGTTCGTATGCTGTTTGCCGCGCTGGCAAGCGCGGCGCTGTTCGCGTTTGCCGCCCCCGCTACGGCGCAGACGGCAGACGATTATCCCAATCGTCCCATCCGCATCATTCTGCCGCAAGCGGCCGGCTCCGGGGTCGACCTGCAGGCGCGCGTGCTCGCGCAGAAGATGAACGAGCTGTGGGGCCAGCAGGGAGTGGTCGACAATCGTCCGGGCGCCAATGCCATCATCGGCATGGAGGCTGGCGCCAAGGCCGCGCCCGACGGCTATACGCTGATCTATGCGCCGGTGAGCTCGGTCACGACCAATGCCTTCATCTATAAGAAACTGCCCTACGACACGTTTCGCGATTTCATCCCGATTACCCAGACCACCGCCAATCCGCTCGGCGCAGTGGTCAATCCCGCCGCCGGACTCAAATCGATCAAGGATGTGGTTGCGCGCGCGAAGGCGGAGCCCGGCCAACTCAACTACGGCTCGTTCGGCATCGGCAACATGACGCATCTCATGGGCGAGCTCTTGTCGCTTGCCGCCGACATCAAGATGACGCATGTGCCCTACCGAGGGCAGACGCCGGCGATCACGGATGTCGTGGCGGGCCAGATTCCGCTCGCGTTCACGACCACGGCGGGCGTCGCCGATCTCGTGGAGACGGGAAAGCTCGACCTCATCGCCACGTTCGGAGAGACGCGCGACGAGCAGTTTCCGAAGACGCCCACCGTCGTGGAATCCGGCTACCCCAGCGTGATCGTGGTGGGCTGGAGCGGGCTGTTCGCACCGGCGGGCGTGCCGCCGCAGATCGTGAACCGCATTTACAGCGGCATGGCGAAGGCGCTGGCCATGCCCGACGTCAAGGATGCGATCGCGCGTCAGGGTTCCAAGGCGGTGAGCAGCGGCAGTCCGCAGGCGTTCGAACGCTACATCAAATCGGAAGCGGAAAAATTCCGCCCTGTCATCAAGGCCGCCGGCCTCGAAGGCTCGCAGTGAATTCCTACGTCAAGAAGACGCATCGTTTCGGCCTGCTGACGCCCTCTTCGAACACCGTGCAGGAGCCGGAATTTTTCGCGGCTCTGCCGCCGACGATCTCGCTGCACACCGGGCGCGTCGCCTATCGCGACATCACCCCGCAGGAGCAGATGCGCTGCGTGCTCGAGCTTGAGAGCGAGAGCCGCAAGCTCGGCGACGCCGAGGTCGATGTCATCGTGTTCGCGGCGACGGCGCCGACCTTGGCCAACGGCAAGGGCTATGACCGCGAGCTGATCAAGCGCATGGAGAATGCGTCGGGCCGGCCCGCCACCACGGCGGCCACCGCGTTCGTCGACGCGCTCGCGCGGCTTAGCGTCGAGAGGATCGCGATCGCCGCGCCGTGGAGCAAGACCATGGACGAGCCGATGGTGAGCTTCATGGCGGCGAGCGGCTTCGAGGTGGTCAACAGCGAGGTCGCCGGATACGTCGCCGGCGTGGAGTTGGGCCGCACCGGACCGCAGGCGGCTTACGAGCTCGGCCGCCGCGCCGACCGGCCGCAAGCGCAGGCCGTGATCATGCCGGGCGGCAATTGGCCGGCGATGAGCATCGTGGAGCGGCTCGAGGGCGAACTCGGCAAGCCGGTGCTCGCCAACAACGCGGTGAGCCTATGGGCGGGCCTGCGCCTGCTCAAAATCGGAGACAGCGTCCCCGGCTACGGCGTGTTGCTGCGCGAGCATCTGGCGAAATAGAGCGCGTCATGCGTGTTGATGCATACTGGCGCCACGCACTCGGTGTGCCGAGTTCGCTGCTCGCACTGATTCCATTTCGCATGAATGTATCTATCGCTCGTTTCGACCGAGCATGAGTCAACGCAAGCCAGCGCTCATGAAAATCGTCATCCCCGATGATTACCAGGACATGGTCGATCGGCTTGAGTGCTACGCGCTGATCCGCCAACACGACATCGTGCGCTATCGCGAGCCGGCGCGCGATTTGAGCGAGCTTGCCGCGCGGCTTGGCGACGCCGAGGTAGTCGTCGCGATCAGAGAGCGCGTCGAATTTTCCCGCGCGCTGCTTGAACGGCTGCCCAAACTCAAGCTGATCGCGCTGGTCGGCCGCAATTCCAGGAGCATCGACTTCGCCGCCTGCACGGAGCTCGGCATTTCGGTCGCGACCGGTACGAGCAATTCGCCGGTGGCGCCGGCCGAGCTTGCCCTCGCCTTGATCCTGGCGTCGCGCCGCAACGTGGCGCTCGAGGCCGAGCGCATGAAGCGGGGCGAATGGCCCTGCACGCTGTCGCATCGGTTGCGCGGATCGACTTTGGGCATTTTCGGGCTCGGCACCATCGGGCAGCTGGTCGCCGAAGGCGGCCGCGGGATGGGAATGAAGATTCTGGTCTGGGGCCGGAAATCCTCATTGGACAGAGCCGAAGCGGCGGGTTATGCGCGCGCCGCCAGTAAAGAGGCACTGTTCGAGCATGCGGACGTCGTGTCCTTGCATGTGCGGCTCACGCGCGAGACACACGGCATCGTCGGCGCGGACGATCTCGATCGCATGAAGCCCACCGCGCTGATCGTGAACACCGCGCGGGCCGAGCTGATCGCGCCGGGGGCCTTGCTCGCCGCGCTCCGCAAGGGGCGGCCCGGCTACGCCGCGGTCGACGTTTACGAGCACGAGCCGGTCACCGATCATCCGTTCCTGTCGATGCCGAACGTTTTGTGCACGCCCCATCTCGGCTGGGCGGAGTGGGACAACTTCGAACTCTATTTTCGCGAGACGTTCGAGCAGATCGTTGCGTTTGAGCAAAGGCTGCCGCTGCGGCTTGCGAACCCGCAAGCGCAGCCGCGAAATTGAGCTTGCGTTCGGCTGTGCAATCCCAAAGGTTGCACCTATTCCGCGGGTCGCTCATGCGTGATTTGATGTTGCAAATTGCAGGCAAACGTCGCGGGGCCCTGCGCCAGGGAGGTGGCAGTGGATCGACGCACTATGCTTCGCGCGGCCGCAATGGCTGCCTTCTCACCAGTGCGTGCTTTTGCGCAGCCGTCTGGGGTTAGTCCGGTGATGCAAACACTCAGCGACTACATGGCCGCTGCGGGCTCGCGCCCACTTCCGGACGAAGCGACGGAGCATGCAAAGCACCATCTGCTCGACACGCTCGCGTCGATCGTCTCCGGATCGGAACTGCTGCCGGGCCAGGCGGCGCAACGCTACATCGGTGCACACGGGGGAAAGGGCGTTGCCACCATCGCCGGCACGATGCTCACGGCTACACCGGCCGATGCTGCGCTTGCCAACGGCGTCATGGCGCATGCCGACGAGACCGATGATTCCCACAACGCTTCGCGTTCGCATCCCGGCTGCGCGATCGTGCCCGCAGCGCTCGCGGTCGGCGAGGAACTTGGCATCGACGGCGCGCGCTTTCTTCGCGCCGTGACTCTCGGCTACGACGTCGGGACCCGGGTGGTCATGGCAATGGGCGGGGCCGAGTTCAGCTACGAGAGCAGCCTCGCCACCCACAGCATCGCCGGAACGTTCTGCGCCGCGGCCGCTGCGGCCTGCGCTGCGGGTCTTAACGCGCGGCAAATGCGCTGGGCACTCGATTATACTGCGCAGCAGTCCTCCGGCATTGTCGCTTGGCGGCGGGATACCGACCACATCGAAAAGGCGTTCGTTTTCGGCGGCATGACCGCGCGCAACGGCGTAACCGCTGCGCTGGTCGTGCGATCGGGGTGGAATGGGGTTGAGGATATTTTCTCGGGCGCCGACAACTTTTTCCAAGCCTACGCGCCAAAGGCGAAGCCGGAACGGCTCGTCGAGAAGCTCGGCGAAAGATACGAGGTCGTCCAGACCGACATCAAGAAATGGACCGTCGGCTCGCCGATCCAAGGGCCACTCGATGCGATCGAGGCGATCCGCAGCAAGCGAGCGTTCGAATCCGATCAGGTGCGGCGCGTGAGCGTGCGCCTCGCCCCTTCAGTTGCCGCGGTGGTCGACAACCGCGATATCCCGGATATCTGTCTGCAGCACATGGTTGCGGTGACGCTCCTCGACAAAACCGTGTCGTTTCATGCCGCGCATGACAAGCCGCGGATGCAGGACGCAGCGATCCTGCGCGAGCGGGCAAAAGTGGAGCTGATGCGCGACGGAGAGCTTGTCCAGTTCCTGCCGGTGCGTGTCACCGTCGTCGAGATCGAACTCGCGGACGGAACGCGCCTTTCGGAACGCATCTCTGCGGTGCGCGGGACGCCGCGCAACCCTATGTCCCGGACCGAAGTGATGGAAAAGGCGCGTGATCTCACCGCCCCGATCCTGGGACGCGAGAAGTCCGAGGGTCTGATCAACACGGTCTATGCGATCGAAACGGTGACGGACATTCGAAATTTGCAGCCGCTCCTGCAACGCGGCTAGGCTGTGATTGACTCAGTTCGTCATTCCGGCCAAGCCGCGATAGCGGCTGGAGCCGGAATCCATAACCACCGGCAGTGGTTATGGATTCCGGGTTCGCGGGCTTCGCCCGCGCCCCGGAATGACGGTTTAGCTCTCAGGCAGCGGGATGAACTCGGTCTCGTTCGGCACCGGCGCGAAGCGTCCCGTCTTCCAATCTTCTTTCGCCTGCTCGATCCGCTCTTTGCGCGAGGAGACGAAATTCCACCAGATGTAGCGCGGGCCCTCCAAGGCGGCGCCGCCGAGGAACATCAGCCGCGCATCCCGCAATGCCCGCACCGTGATCCGGTCGCCGGGACGGAAGACGAGCAGCCGCGGGCCTTCGAACCTGTCGCCGGCGATGTCGACCTCGCCCTCGGCCACATAGATCGCCCGCTCTTCCTGATCGGGGTCGAGCGGCGCACTCGCGCCCG
>DASQXF010000358.1:0-2630 GCA_035639895.1 Xanthobacteraceae bacterium | reverse complement strand
GAGCAGGATGTCGAGCGAGATCCGTCCTGTTTCGATGACCGCCTTGGCGAGGCCGAGCAGGGTGGGGCGCTTGCCGCGGTAACCGAAGACCAGAGTGAGCGCCATCAGGATGCCGGTCGCGACGATGGCGGCCTTCTCCGGGGTCAGCAGCAGGATTTCGGGGTAGATCAGCGCAATGACGAGAAAGGCGATGGGCACCAGGAAATGCCACCCCGATTTCATCACTTCGCCGAGCGTCGGAGCATCAGGGTCTTGCGCCGAGCCGATCCCTTGCTTGGCGGCGTCAAGATCGACATGGATGAAAAGGCAGGCGTAATAGAGCACCGCCGGGATGGCCGCGGCGATGCAGACCGCGCCGTACGACACCTGCAGGAACTCCGCCATGATAAAGGCGGCGGCGCCCATCACCGGCGGCATCAGTTGTCCGCCGGTCGAGCCGACGGATTCAATCGCGGCCGCCTTGTAGCGCGAGAATCCCGACCTGATCATGGTCGGGATGGTGACGATGCCGACGGCCAGCACGTTCGATACCGCGCTGCCCGAAATCATGCCGAATAAGGCTGAGCCCACCACCGCGATCTTCGCTGCGCCGCCGCGGAAGCGTCCCATGGCCGCCATCGAGATGTCCGCGAAGAAATCGGCGCCGCCGGTGCGGGCCAGCACTTGGCCGAGGATGGTGAACGGAATCACCACGAGAACGGCCACCTGCAGGATGGCGCCGATCATGCTGTTGACGTCGAGGCCCAGATAGGCGACGAGCCGCTCCGGCGAGACCCAACGCGTCTGGAAATCTCCCGGCAGGCTCGGGCTGATGTAGATGTAGACCGCCATCGCCAGGATGATGCCGACGAAGCCGAAGCCCGAGGTGCGGCGGCTCGCTTCCAGCACGAGGAACAGGAGGATCGCGCTGCCGACGATGCCTTCCACCGGCAGCATCGCGAGCTCATAGGTCAGCGGCTCGTAGCGCACGAAGATGTAGCCGCAAAGCAGGAGCGACGCGACGGCGCTCGCATAATCGAACCAGCGTGCAAATGCGCGCCTGCTCGCCAGAAGCGTCCAGAGCAACGCAAGGGCCAGCCCGGCCCACAGCAGCAGCGGGATATCGAGCGGATTGCGGAAGCGATAGGCGATGTACGCCAGGATGGCGACGACGGCGATCGCGCCGGCGGGATCGATCGTGCGGTACTCGCGCTGCGTTTCCACGACAAAGGCGAGCGCGAGCGTCAGCCCAAGACAGACGGTCAATAACTGCTCGGTATAGAACGAAACGTTGAAAACCTGTCTGGGTACGTCCAGCACCCAGAGCACGACGCACGCAACGAGCAGACCCTGCAGAAGATTGGTGAAGAAGACGGTCGTTTTCGATGCGGAGGCGGCAAACTCCTCCGCGCTCGACAGCAAGCGCTCCTCGGACGCGGCAGACGGCGCCCGCGCAGGCTCTCGCCTTTCGTTCACGGAAACGCCTTGGCTTCGATCTTCTTATCCTTGAAGTATTTCAACGCGCCGGGATGGAATGGAAACTCATATGTCTTGTTGAGCCCGGCCGCCGAGAACTCGCGCAGGTTCGGCGCGACGGCGATCATCTCGGGTTTGTTCGCCTCCATTGTCTCGATGGCCTTGTACACCACGTCGTCGGGCACCTTGGCGTGGGTGAACAGGATGTTGTCTATGGTATAGACCTTCATCGGTTTTTCGACGCCGACGAAGATCGGGCCAGGTTCGACGTCGCTCAGGTAGCCATACGGCTGAATCTTGCGCGCCGCGGCTATTCCCGGGGATTCGGGAATCGCCAGGAAGCGCGTGCCGCCCACCGTGACGTCGACTTCACGAACCTTCGGCGCGCCGAAGGCGAACATGAACATGTCGGCCGCTCCAGCGGCGAAATCGTCGGCCGAGCGCACCACGTTCGGGACCAGCACCGGCTTGATGTCTGCCTCGGTGAGGCCGCCCGTCGCGAGAATGGCGCGCGACATCGGGTCGAGCGCGCGCATGGCGGAATAGCCCATGGTCACCCGCTTGCCGCGCAAGTCGGCCACGGTGCGCATGTTGCTGTCCTTGCGCACCCAGAAGCCGGTCTTGAGCGTATAGATCGGGCCGACGATGCGAATGTCCGGTTGGCCGTTGTTGGCAAGCGCGATGCCGAGTTCCGGCGCATTTGCCATGGCGAAATCAGCCTCGCCGCGGCCGACGATCGCGATCATCACGGATTCGCCCGCCGTGGCCTGCACCAGCGTGTTGATGCCTCCCTTTTCCTTCAGCGTCTTGGAGATCGCCGAACTGGTCGTGTGATTGATCGTCCCCGGTTGCATCGCGGCGAAGCCGAAGGTTTGTGCGGCGGCTCCGCTCGCGCAGGCGAGTGCGGTTAAGCCGGCGCAGGCCGCGATCAGGTGCCCTGTCCTTGGCATGGTCGTTCCCTCTCGATGATGTTTTTCTGCGCGCGTCCTTCCGACGCGCTGGCTACATCTTCAGTCCACAGCCTTGGGCGCGACGTTGTGCTCCTTGAAGTACTTCACCGCTCCCGGATGGTACGCGACGTCGTACTGCTTATAGGCGAACGGTGGCGTGAACTCGCGCAACACCGGCTGCACGGCGATAAGCTCGTCCTTGTTTTTGAAAAGCGTGTCGAGGAC
>DASQXF010000357.1:0-29273 GCA_035639895.1 Xanthobacteraceae bacterium | reverse complement strand
GCACGCTTACGTTCGAGACCAACATCGTCTCCGGGGAGGTCGATCTCGCAACTCTCGCCGAGGACACGGTCGCCTTCGAGGGCGGCGGGCTCGAACGGCGCATCAGCGTCTATCGTTTGCCCGACGAGGACTGGAGCCGGCAGCTCGCGCTCGAGCACGGCGTTACGTTTTCGGGCGGCGCCGATCTGCCGGTCTATGTGCGCGTCACGCAGAGCGACGGACACCAGGCTTGGTCAAGCCCGATTTATCTGATTGCTTGATGCAGCTAGGGCAGGACAAGCGCTCGATCAATCCCGGATCGCGAACCCCGAGTCGGGGCCATGTTTTTGCGGCATTGCCGTCCCGCGTTTTGGCAGGTCCTCATGCCCCGCCATAAGGAGAAATGAATGCATCCCCGCGAACGCCTGGACTATTCGCCGATCGATCGCCGGCCGCCGCTTCGGTTTCCGGAAGGAATCCGCTTGGTCGTGTGGCCGCTGATCGCGCTGGAAGAGTGGGATTTGTCGCGTCCGATGGCGCGCATGGTGATCTCGCCGCCGCAAGGTCAGCCGCAATTGCCCGATCTGCCGAACTGGAGCTGGCACGAATACGGCATGCGCGTGGGATTCTGGCGGCTCAAGAAAATGCTCGAGCGGCTTCGCATCTCGCCGACGGTCACGCTGAACGCGAAAGTGTGCGAGACCTATCCGCAGGTGATCCAGGCCTGCATCGACAATGGATGGGAACTCAATGCCCACAGCTACGACCAGGTGCCGATGCACAAGCTCGATGACGAGCGGGCAACGATCAACAAGTCGATGGATATCATCGAGAAGTTCTCGGGCCGGCGACCGCGCGGATGGTTCGGGCCTGGATTGACGCAGACGTTCGACACGCTCGATTACCTGGCGGAAGCGGGCGTCGAATATATCGGCGACTGGGTGCTGGATGACGAGCCGGTGACGCTCAAGACGGCTCACCGCCCGGTTGTCGCGCTTCCCTACAATTTCGAAATTCATGACATCGTGATGATGGCGCTCCAGCACCATCCCTCAGATATCATGTATTCGCGGGCACTCGATCACTTTCGCTGCCTGTATGAAGAGGCGGCCGAGCGGGCGAAGATCATGGCGATCGCTTGTCATCCCTACCTATCGGGCGTCCCGCATCGCATCGCTCACGTGCAACGCGCATTCGAGGAGATTCTCGGTCATCCTGGCGTCGTGGCGTGGGACGGCGCCAGGATTCTCGATTGGTATCGCGGGCAAATCGCGAGGCGATAGCATGCATTTCCGCAGTGCGTTCGTTCCGCACGACTTGCCGGCGCCCATCGCCGGGGCAGCGCAGGGGCCGCTTGCCGGCCTGACCGTGGCGGTGAAGGACATGTATGACATCGCCGGCACGCGCACCGGTGGCGGCAACCCCGATTGGCTTGACGCGCATCCGCCGGCGGCCGCGCACGCAGGCGCAGTCCGCAGGTTGCTGGAGCGAGGCGCCACCGTGATCGGGAAGACCGTGTGCGACGAATTTTTCTTCAGCGTCACCGGCGCCAATGCGCATTACGGTACGCCGATCAATCCGCGCGCCCCAGGCCGGCTGCCCGGGGGCTCCTCGAGCGGCTCCGCCGCGGCTGCGGCCGCGGGCGCGTGCGATTTCGCGCTCGGCAGCGACACCGGGGGCTCGGTTCGCGTGCCGGCTGCCTTCTGTGGGCTTTATGGCATCCGCCCGACCCACGGTCGGATCGACATGACCGGCGCCATGCCGATGGCGCCGTCTTTCGATGTCCCCGGCTGGTTCACCAGCGGGCCCGGCGTCTTTCGGCGCGTCGGTGAGGTGCTGCTCGACGCCGGCGGAGTGCGTGCCGACTTGGAAAAATTGATCGTCCTCGATGACGCGTTCGCAGAGGCCGATGCGGAGGTGGCTGGCTTGCTGCGCGCCGCAATCGAGGCGATGGCGCGCGATCTACCCGAGCAAGTCCATGATGCCGTCGCTCCGCACGGCTTCGATCCCTGGCGCGAAAGCTTTCGCATCATCCAGGCGCGGGAGATCTGGAGCATCTATGGGCCGTTCGTCGAGAAGCATCGGCCGAAGCTCGGCCCCGGCATCCGCGAGCGAATGGAGTTCGCGGCGACCGTGTCCGAGCGCGACGCTGACATGGCACGGCAAGAACGGAAGCGAGCGCGCGAGCGCATCTGTTCACTCGTCGAGCCCGGAACCGTTCTTGCACTGCCGACGTCGCCGTGCATTGCTCCGCGCATCGAGACCAGCGCCGAAGCACTTGAATCGTTTCGGGTGCGCGTCATGCGACTGACCTGTGTTGCCGGCTTGAGCGGGCTGCCGCAGGTCACGCTGCCAGTGGGTTCGATTTCGGGTTGTCCGATTGGTCTTTCGTTCATCGGGTGGCATGGTGCCGATGAGGCGCTGCTCGATCTGGCGGTGAAGCTCGCGCGCCACGTCGGCGCGGTTTCCGAACCCGGGCCGAAATGAAGGCCCGCTCACTGCGTCGTCATCGCCCGCGAAAGCGGGCGATCCAGTCACCACAAGATTCTCCGAGATTACTGGATGCCCCGCTTTCGCGGGGCATGACAGGGGTAGAGCGAGGGACTTTATCTAAAGTCGCTCACACTCCAGCGGCTAGGCGCGTGGCGGGCGGCGGCGCTCGTGGAACCAGGCGCGGTACTCCTGCATTTTCGCGCGCTGTGCTGCTGGCGCATATCGCTTGCAGGTCGACGCCTCTTCGCTCTTGGCCGGTGCGCCCCAGCGCAGCTCGACGCAGTCATTGAGGTTGTACGCCATCTCGAGATCTGTCGTTCGGTCGAGCACGTCTTTGAGAGCGAGCGTCCAGGCGGAACCGTCGGTACGGGGATAGGAAAAGGTACGCGCCGAAACCTCCGAGGCGAGCACGCCCTCCAATTCCGCTTTCACGTCCGCGACGCTCTTGCCCTTGGGCATGGCGTACCGCTCGGGCCGCCGCGCGACGCGATCCGGAAACGTGCGCACCACGTCGATCGCGATCAGCAGACGCAGATCGCGCGCGGGGGTGGCGAAATCTTCCCACGCGCCGGTGGTCTCGAAGATCGCCGGGCCGTCCGGCATCGTCGCGTCGCCGCGCCCGCTGATCTGGAACTTGCGCCCGTTCTCGACCGAGGTGACACGCGCCTTCACCTGCTCTTCCAACGCCGCGATCGCCTCCTTGATCGCGCGCAGCGGATCGAGCGGCGCAGGCGACATCACGTCATCCATGCGGTCGTAGAAGGCCTCGATCGAAAGCTGCGCCTGATCGAGCGAGAAATCGCCGTACTGCGGGTCTTTCGCGATTTCGGCGTTGGTCAGCCGTCGCAGGCCGCCGTTCTTGTCAGGTACGATCGGCCGGAAGCGCTTGAAGCCGGGACCGCCGAGAGCAGGATCCTGCGCGAACAGGAAATTGCCGCGCCAAAATCGCTTGCGCGCCACTGTGCCGTCGGGCTGCGCATCAACGGCGAGGAAGAGGCCCGCCGCGTCCTCGGATTGCGACACGCGCCGTGCCAGCACCAGGACGTGCCCGTAAGGATCGACGTACACGGTCCCGGGCCGCAGCGTCTCTTCCTTGAGCGGCACCGGATAGTAGTCGGTATTGTCGTCGCTGAGCGCCGTTCGTCCGCTTCCGGAATGAACCCCATCGGCGACCGCCGAGCGCAAGTACTCGCCGAAGCCCGCCGCGAGCCCCAGCCGCTTGAGTGCCGCAAGTCTGTTGATCGGAGGCGCCGCCGGTGGCGGAACCGGCGCCGGCACGGCCGCGGCCGGGCGAAACACGTCCATGACGGCAGGGGAGGCGATTCTTTGCTCAGGTGGAGGTTCGGGCACCGGTGGCGGCTCGAGATTTTGAATGTTCCACCACGCGTGGCACTTCGGCCCCTCGCCGGCGCCGCCGCGCGTACACTTGGTGTAGCCGAACGGCAGCCCCATCTTGAACGCAAAATAGGCACGCAAGAAATAGGGGAGGTCGGCGCAGTCGGGCCGAACGATCATCCCCATCGAGTCTTCGCGCAGACCCAGATGGTTGAACAAAATATTGCGCGAGCGATCGCGCAGCACTTCATGCAGCGCCTTCCACGACAGCGTGGCGTCGAGCGGGGCGTCGAAGAGCTTCTCGATCCATGCGGAGTACAAATTTTCCGTTTCGCGATTCCACGTATTGCGCACGGGCCACAGGCTCCCGTCGGTCCCCTGCGGTCGCGGCGGCTCGGCAGCGCGCACGGCGATTTCGCGCGTGATGGTGCTGCACTCGGCGCTCGCGCGCTCGCGAGTTAGTTTGGCGTGCCATGTGCCGGCGGCCGGCGTGGCGACCTCGGCGAGCCAGAAATAGGGCGGGCCGCCGTGGCGCTCGCGCGATTTGGCCGCCACGCTTCCGTCGGGCGCGACCAGCGACAGCTCGCCTTCGAGCGGCTGCTCCGCGGCGAAGACGACACGCAACGGCGCGCCCTTCCATGGCGCGAGCGGCGAGGACAAGACCGCGAGCTCGGGCGCATCAGCGCAGGTGGCGATTTGAGCCTGGACCTGTGAATTTGCTGCCGTGAAAAGCAAGGCGAAACATGCGACTGCGCTCGGCAACAATCCCCGCGCAGCAGCCGAACGGCGTGCTGGAACCACGTGAGCCCCCATCCCTGACCGCATTACAGAATAGTGCGAAAGTGCTTTGGCTGAATCATGGCAAAAGCCCTGCCAGGCGGGCTGATATCTGAGTTCCGGTACCATCCGACCGGGGCTCAGGACGGGGCAAATATGCCGGTTTGCCGCCGGAACTTTGGCGGGTCAGCCGCCAAGACGCGTGACCGAGGCGTTAGCGCTGGAGTCCCGGGCAAGTCTTCTTGATGAACTCGATGGCGTGGCGTTTGCTCTCGATCACGCGAGGCAAATCCTCCTGTCGGGACGCCGATATGGCAGCGGTCATGCGGTCCTGACATTTGCCGTCCTTGCAGAGCCATGCCTTTCCCTCGATCACCACGCTCGGGGGACTGCCTTCTTCGATCGCAAGCCGTTGAACTTTGTTGAAATCCAATGTGGTCACTTCACTGGATGGGCTGTCGAAGCTTTCTTTGCTCCCGCCTTTGGAATATGCGGTCGTTACCACTGTCTTGAACACGCAGTTTTGCGGCGAGGAGATGTTGACGCGGACTTTGATATGTCGGCTTGCACGATTCGGATCGTTGGCATCGCCGAAGCCGGCATTTTGACGCATCGATTCGTACTGAATCTGTCTTCCTTCAACGGTGCGCCGCCAGCGTGTCTCAAATCCTTGCGGCATAGCACCTTCCTGCTGACCACCGATGACGAACGACACGGCATCGAGCAAGCCTGCCTCATCCGGGGAGAGGCGCCCTTCGCATCCACAAATCAGGCTTGCCAATCCCAGCAAGAGAACGTTTCGAGCTTTCAAATTTTTTCTCCGGACGCGGGCGGGTTCAACGTTCTCGGCTACCCGCTGACTGGGAATTGGTAAACCGATATATACTCGACTGCGGGCCTTCCTCCTAGGAGATTGGATGCAATTCATTCGCGCTCAAGCGGACAAAGTTCGAGCGTGGATCTTTCGCGCCGCGATTGCAACGATGCTTGTCGGGATCGTGCAAGAGCTTGCGGCGCAGGGCGCGCTGCCCTCAGGCTTCGTTTACTTGCGCGACGTCGACGCGACCATCGTGCAGGACATTCGCTATGCCGGCTCCGACAATTTCGTCGGCCGGCCGTTGCCGGGCTATGCAGCCCCCGAATGCATTCTCCGGCGGGATGTCGCGGCTGCGCTCAAGCGCGTGCAGGCGGAGCTGGCGGCCGCGGGACTCTCGCTCAAGGTTTATGACTGCTATCGCCCGACGCGTGCGGTGCGCGCCATGGCGGAATGGGTGAATGACGGCCGCTCGGAAGCTGCAACCAAGCGCTTCTTCCCGAGAGTGCCGAAGACTTCGCTGTTGAGCGGCTATATCAGCTCGCGATCGCAGCATTCGACGGGCACGGCCATCGATCTCACGTTGATCAAGGCCTCGGCTGCGCCGGCTGTGCCGTTTGACCCGACGGCGGCCTATGGACCGTGTACCGCCCCGGTCGCGCAGCGCAGCCCCGATAATAGCCTCGACATGGGCACGAGCTTCGACTGTTTCGATCCCGCCAGCCACACCGCGAGCAGAGCAGTCGGAAGCGAACAGCGGCGTTGGCGCAACGTGCTGGTCGAGGCCATGCGCAAGCAGGGGTTCGGAAATTACGCCCGCGAATGGTGGCACTTTTCCTACGCCGGCTCCGGCCTTGCCTCGCCCTACGATTTTCCGATCCGCGCGCGATAGCGAGGCGAGCCGGTCAGGTCCGCCGCGCTCGACTGCCGCAAATCGAGCGACGAGAGCGCCTGTTTCCATCTCATCGATTCGCCGGCGAGAAAGCGCGCGAATGTCTCCCTATGGGAGAGGGAGCAGACCGAGTCGGCTGAAAGAACCTCGATCATCACACCCGCACCATCATTGCTTCGCGCCTTGTCCAGCGGACTTCGCATCCTGGATCGTCTTCCAGACATTGTACGGCGTGGCCGGCATTTTGATGTCGTGCACGCCGTAATCGCGCAGCGCATCAACGATCGTGCTGATGACCACTGCCAGCGCCCCCGTCGTGCCGCCTTCGCCCCCCGCCTTGATGCCGAGCGGATTGGTGGGAGAGAGCACTTCGGCAATTTCCGTCACGAACGGCGGGACAGTATCCGCGCGCGGCATCCCGTAGTCCATGAACGAACCAACGAGCGGCTGGCCGGACTCGCGATCGACGTAGCATTGCTCCCACAACGCTTGCCCGATGCCTTGCGCGACCGCGCCATGGGTCTGGCCATGAACGATCAGTGGATTGATGCAACGGCCGACGTCGTCGACACACGTGTAGCGGGTAAGCCACAGGCCGCCGGTATCGGGGTCGACCTCGACCTCGCAGATTGCGCAACCATTGGGGAATACCGGATCGTGCATCTCGTGGTCGGTGACTACGGCGATCCCGTCCTTCAGTTCCTGCGGCAGCTCATGTCGCGCGGCCTCCTCGGCGAGCTCGAGAAAGTCGAAAGTACGGTTGGTCTCGCGCGCGCTGAATCTGCCGTCGCTGAACTCAATATGCTCCGGCACCGATCCCAGAACCACGGCAGCGACTTTCCTGCCCTTGGCCACGAGATCAGGGAGCGCCTTCACGAACAGGGTCGCGGCATGGCGCATCGAACGTCCCGAATGCGATCCGCCGCCCACCTTCACCACGTCGGTGTCGCCGAGGATGATCTTCACGCTCTCGACGGGCACGTGGAGGAGATCAGACACGACCTGCGCGAAACTCGTCTCATGGCCTTGGCCGCTCGGCTGCGTGCCGATGACGACCTCCACGCGTCGTTCTGGCCTTACGGTGATCCGTGCCTGCTCGTTGGGCGCCCCGATCGAGGATTCGACGTAATAGGCGAGCCCGCGGCCGAGCACCTTGCCGCGTTTTCTGGCCTCGCGCCGGCGCTGCGTGAACCCTTTCCAGTCGGCGAGCTCCATCGCCCGCTCCATGTTTTCCTGGTAGCGCCCGCTGTCGTAGGTCATGCCCACGGCGTTATGGTACGGCATCGCGTCCGGGCGAATGAGGTTCTTGCGCCGCAGCTTGATGCGATCGATGCCAAGTCGTTCCGCCGCCGTGTCGATAAGCCGTTCGATCGCAAACGTCACCTCCGGCCGCCCGGAGCTGCGATAGGCGTTTGTCGGCATGGTGTTGGTGAAGACCGCCATCGCGCGCAGCGCGGCATGCGGGATGGCGTATGGCCCCACGATCAGGCCCGCGCCCTTGGATAAGGGCGAAAGCGACACGCAGTAGGCACCCACATTGCTGATATTGGTCGCGCGCATCGCCAGAAAGCGGCCGTCGCGGGCGAGCGCCAACTCGACTTTGGTAACGAGATCACGGCCCTGATAGTCGGTAAGGAACGCCTCGGATCGCGTTGCCGTGAACTTGACCGGACGGCCGAGCTTGCGCGCGGCCCACAGCACCAGGCCGAACTCGACGAACACCCGGTTGCGGGTGCCGAAGTTACCGCCGACGTCGTAGGACAGGACGCGTACGCGCTCGGGCGTGATGCCGAGAATGGCAGCAAGCTCGCGCTTCTGGCGTACCGCAGCACCGCTGCCGGCGTGCAGCGTATAGCGCCCGCTTTGCGCATCGTACTCACCCAGCGCGGCGCGCGGCTCAAGGGGCACGCCTGTTACGCGATCGACGTGGAAATCCATTGTCACCACGTGATCGGCACGCGCGAACGCTCTTTCCGTCGCCTGCTGATCGCCGAAAAAGGTATCGACCGGAATGTTGTCTGGCACCTCGCTCCAGATCGCTGGCGCGCCCGGCCGCATCGCGTCTTCGGAATGGTAGACCCCCGGCAATACCTCGTAGTCGACATTGATGGCCTCTGCCGCGTCGAGCGCCTGTGGCACGGTCTCCGCCACGACCATGGCCACGGCCTCGCCGACGTGGCGCGTCTTGTCGGCGGGCAAAAGCATGTGGGGTCCGATGAAGACCGCGCCGCCGCCGGCAGCGGAAAGCTTCATGTCGTATTTGGTCTTCGGCAGCGGATCGTGGGGAATGGCGCCAAGTCCGTCGGCGAGGCAGTCGGCGCCGGTGAAAACGCCGAGCACGCCCGGCATGGCCTTGGCGCGTGCCGCATCGATAGCGCGGATGCGTGCGTGCGGATGCGGCGAGCGCAGCATCACCGCATGGGCTTGGCCGTCGACGCTGAAGTCATCGCTGAAGCGGCCGCGTCCGGTGGTAAGCCTGGCGTCCTCGTTGCGGACGATCGGCTGGCCGACGGACCGGAAGCTCAATTCAGCGGGCGGCGCATCTTGGTCGAGAGTCGTCATGGCAGGCGGCTTCTGGCACTTCGAGATCGAGCTTCACTGCTGTTATAGCAAAGGCGTAGCGCGGATGAGCGCAGCGAAATCCGGAGTCGGTGCCGCGCGGAGAGATAGTTCCCGCATTTCGCTCCGCTCATGCGGGCTACGAATCACCGCAGCGGCTTGGCGAAGCTGAGTTCGTGACCATCGGGGTCGGTCAGGTGGAAGAACCGCTCGCCCCATTCGGCGTCGCGCGGCGCCGTGTCGGGCGTGTAGCCGGCCGCGATGACGCTGGCGTGCAGCGAATCGACGTCGGAATGGTAGAAGATGACGCGCCCCCACCACGACCATGTTCGCTCGGCGGGTTGGGTGATCAGATTGAGATAGCTCATTCCCGCCCGAAAGCTCGTGAACGCGGCGTCGTCGCCGCCGTAGATCACCTCAAAGCCCAGCATCCGATAGAAACGCACGGCGCGCGACATATCGTGCGTGGCCAGCGTGATGGCGCTGATGCTTTCGATCATCCCTGAACCCGGTGCTCAGGATCACCCGCGCTTGCCGGCAATCGATTCGTGCGGGTGACGCACATCGCCGCGCTTGTTGCGGCGGCGCACGTAGTTGATCAGGGCGTCGGGCCGCTCGCATTTCACCTTGAGGGCAGCGATTAGCGCGTCCTCCGCCGCTACCGTCACGCTCTCGTGCTTGCCAGCGATGTTTATGCCGACGGTGAATTCGAGCGCCATGATGCCGCTCTGCTCCAGTTAGTTGGACGTGATGCCTGGCTCGGTCTCTTCGAGCTGTGAGAACCGCACCTGCAGGATTTCTTTCGTCGTCACTCTCCCGTCCCCGCCTTTCTCCACCAGCACGAGCTGCTGCGCGTCGGGCAAGCCGGCGGGAATCACCATCTTCCCGCCGGATTTGAGCTGATGGAGCAGGGGCGGGGGGATGAGATCCGGGGCGGCGGTCACGATCACCTTGTCGAACGGGGCGTGCTCCGACCAGCCATGATAGCCATTGCCGATTTTGACCTCAATGTTGGTGCAGCCTTGGCGACGCAGTCGTTGCTTTGCCTGTCGCCCCAGCTCTTCGATGATCTCGATGCTGTACACCTTGCGCACCAGCTGCGCGAGAATTGCGGCCTGATACCCCAGCCCGGTGCCGATCTCCAGCACCGTATCCTCGGCGCTCGGTTCGAGCAGGTCAGTCATCAGCGCGACAATGAACGGCTGTGAGATCGTTTTCTCGAAACCGATCGGAAGAGGCATGTTGGCGTAGGCGTACGGCTGGAGTTCAACGGGCACGAACTCATGCCGCGGCACGTTGCCCATCGCGGCCATCACGCGCTCGTCGAGCGCGGTCTTGCCGAGCACGTCGCTCACGTGAAAGACGCCGGCGGAAATCTCCACCAACATATGCTGACGAAGGATCTCGAAATCGTTCGCAGTCATTGCGCCATCCTGCCGCGGCAGCTCGTCGCCCTTGAGCAGCCGGCGCGACTTGTTTACCCGCGGAAATGTAGGCGAAACTCGCTCCGCTTTCCACAGACGCGCAATCGGGCCGCGGCGATGAGCGGTTTACAAGCGGAATCCTTGACCGTAACGGTCGCTGACACGCATGCCGTCTCCGCCCTGCTATTGGCGCCGGAGCGGGCCCGCGCCTGCTACGTGCTCGCGCACGGGGCGGGGGCCGGAATGTTCCATCCGTTCATGGCGGCGGTCGCAGGGGAACTCGGTCAACGCGGCATTGCCACGCTTCGCTACCAATTTCCCTACATGGAGCAAGGCGCCAAGCGGCCGGATGCTCCCAAGCTTGCGCAGGCGACGGTTCGGGCCGCCGTGGCGCAAGCGGCCCGACTCATGCCGGCCGTTCCCCTTGTCGCCGGCGGCAAATCGTTCGGCGGCCGCATGACATCACAGGCGCAGGCTGCTTCTGCGCTGCCCAATGTCTGTGGCCTCGCCTTTCTCGGATTTCCCCTGCATCCCGCAGGCCGGCCATCGGACGAACGCGCCGAGCATCTTTTCAACGTCGAGGTGCCGATGCTGTTTCTGCAGGGGACACGCGACAAGCTCGCGGACGTTGCGCTACTCCAGCGGTTGACAGAGCGCCTCGGCGCGCGTGCATCGTTGCAGCTGTTCCAAGACGCCGATCATTCCTTCCACGTGCCGGCGCGTGCCGGACGAAAGGACGCCGATGTCAGGCGTGAAATGATGGACACGCTCGCCGCCTGGACGTTCTCGGTGGCCTGCAAGCACGGCTAGGAGGAACGGAAACGGCTTGCCGCTCTGGCGCGCGCTTTCGCAGCCTCGATTTCGCGGTCACGGGGCGGAGCGTCGGTGACGAGAGAATCGAGCAACTCGCGAGCCGCTTGCGCTACCTGTTCCACCGCGCGGCTAAACGCCGCCTGGTTTGCTTTGGAGGGGCTGGCGAATCCGCTCAACTTGCGAACGAATTGCAGGGATGACGCACGGATCTCCTCATCCGTGGCGGGCGGCTTGAAGTTGTAGAGCGTCCTGATGTTTCGACACATGAAAACCTCGCGGCCATGGACGACGCTGACGGTGGCATACGACGGCGGCCGCGATCAAGCCGCACGCTTTCCGCCTGCCTGCCCCGCGCTTGGGTTTTTGCACGTGGCGTCCGTCTTTCACTTCATCATCAGACATCGTTGCCGACCCGTTCCAAGGGATCGGGAGTTTGGCCGAACACGACCGCAACTTGAACCCGTCCTCGCCGCTCGAGCATTTCCACGGAGACGTCGTTGGCGTGGCGGCGTACCTTGAGGTCGACACTGGACTGCTTGAGTTGCAGATTGCGCAGCACGAGTTCGTCCAAGAACGACGGCAAACGCGGGTTGCGCAGGCGGATTTGGTTCGCGACGGGATCGAATTGCAGTCCGAGCGAAGCCTCGATGAACGTGAAGGGGGTAGCGCTGGCCCATGCCTGCGGCGAGCAGGCAACCGGATAATGGGTGGGTCCGCGCCCGCGGCTGCGCTGAAAGCCGCAGAACAGCTCCGGCAACCGCCGCATCTCGAAATAGCTCGCGGCATCGAACAGGCCATTGAACACGCGCTCGAGCGAGCGCTTCAGATCGTAGCGGGCCAACCCGAGTGCGATCAGCGCGTTGTCGTGCGGCCAGATCGAGCCGTTGTGATAGGACATCGGATTGTAGCGCGCCTCTGTGTTGGCAACGGTGCGAATGCCCCATCCGGAAAAGAATTGCGGGCGCAGCAGACCGTCGGCCACCTCGATCGCGCGGTCGAGCTTGGCGATGCCGGTGAACAGAACTTGGCCGGCATTGGAGCTGCGGACCCGGCAGGGCTCTTTGTTGCCATCGAGCGCCAGCGCGTAGGTGCCCAGCTCAGGACACCAGAAGCTCGCGTCGAATCGCTCCGCGAGCTGATCGGCCTGGGCTTTGAGGAGCCGCGCCCGCTCGATCCATCCCAGCCGTTCGGCGCAGCGCGCCAGAACCTGCTTGGCGCAGTAAACGTAGCCCTGTACCTCGGCGAGCGCGATCGGGCCTTGCGCCAGGCGGCCATCGGCGTGGAAAATCGCGTCCTCGGAATCCTTCCAGCCTTGATTGGCGAGCCCCTGCTCGGTCGCGCGATAGTACTCGACAAAGCCGTCGCCATCGCGATCGCCAGGCCCATCGATCCAGGAGAGTGCGGCTTCGATTTCCGGCCACAGCTCGACGATGGTGGCGTCGTCTCCGGTCCGCTCGGCATAGAGCCCGGCCAGCATGACAAAGAGGGGCGTGGCGTCGACACTGCCGTAGTAGAGGCGGAAAGGCACTTCGCCCAGCGCCGCCATCTCGCCTTCGCGCATTTCATGCAAGATTTTGCCCGGCTGCGCGTCCGAGGCCTCGTCATAGACCTTGGCTTGCCATGCAGCGAGGCGCCGGAGCACGCCTTGCGCAACGCGCGGATCGAGCCAAAGCATCTGCAACGCGGTGATCAGCCCGTCGCGGCCGAACGTGGTCGAGTACCATGGAATCCCGGCATACGGGTAACGCCCTTGCGGCGTGTCGGTCATCAGCATGTAGAGATCAGCCATTGACCTGCACACGAGCTCGTTGAAGATATCGTTCGAGCTAACGATCGTGCTGGCGTTTTGCGAGCTGCGGCGCAGCTCGCGGTGAGCCGCGCGCAAGCCGCGCAGGAACGCCGTCGGTTTGGGTGGTTTCGGACTACCGCAGCCGATTGCCAAGAACACCGATTTCGTCGCCTTCGGCGCCAGATGCATCACATAGGCGGCGCTCGTCGTCTTCTGTTCGGTCGGTTGGGGATCGAATTGCAACGAGGTGTGTCGCTCCCTCCGGTCGAGACCACGATAGCTCAGGACCGCGGTATTTGAGTTGCAGGCATAGCCCGCCAGACCCCGCTTGGTCCGGTGCAAGCCGCGCACCTCGAACAAGTCGGCGAAATCGCTGTCGAACAGCAGGGTCAGGCGGAGATCGACCGCACTCTCACCGTAGTTGCGGACCGCAAACCGCTGATAGGCGGTGTCGCGCCATAGAAAGATCGTACGCACGACGTGCAGCGTATCCTTGGGAAGGATGAGGCGCTGGTCGAAATAGATGTCTGGATTGGTGAGATCGACGGTGAGCTGACTATTGTCGTCTCGCACGTTCGAGCCGAGCAGCAAGGGCTGCACGCCATTGAGCAAAAGCTCGAGATGAGAGAGAAAGCGCGTGTCGCAATGAAACAGTCCGTCCGTACCTCCGGGCGAGGCACCCATATCGCCGTGGCTGTCCACGACGATGAACGTATCGCCATACTTAAGCGTGCGGCGCGGCCGCGTGGCAGAGCCGGTTGCTGGAATGTAGAACCGTGCTTCGGGAACGGTATCCAGCGCCAGTTTCTGGAGCGCGCCGCGCTCGATCGCCATGCAACCCCTGTCAGTTCATTCCCTTTTCCAGCTCCGGCTGCAGCCTCGTCACCGCGGCTTCGCGCTCCGGCAGCGAGGCGCGCTTGAGCAGCGAACGATACACGTGAACATAGTCCTTGGCCATGCGGGTAACGGAGAAGCGCTGCTCGAACCGCTGCCGCACCGCCCGGCGATCGAGCGCGAGCACCTGGGGTAGCATTCTAATCGCCTCGTCCATGGTATCCACGATCAACCCGGTGACGCCGGAGTCGACGATCTCCGGCACGGAGCCGCAGCGGAAGGCCAGGACCGGCGTACCACAGGCCATGGCCTCGATCATGGATAATCCGAACGGCTCCGGCCAGTCCACCGGGAAAAGAAGCGCCTGTGCATTCCCCAAGAAATCGCTCTTGGCCCGTTCGTCAATCTCGCCGATGAATTCCACGCCCGGTTGATTGAGGAGCGGCACGATCTTCTCGCGGAAGTAGACTTCGTCCACTTTATCGACTTTGGCAGCGATCTTGAGCGGGATTTCGAGCGCCCGAGCGATTCGAATGGCACGATCGGGCCGCTTCTCCGGCGAAATCCGCCCAAGGAAGGCGAGATAGTTGCCATCGGGCCGGTAAGTGGGTTGGAGCAGGTGGGTTGGAATGCCGTGATACACGGTGGCAGTAAAGTTCGCGTTGGAGATTGGCTTGCGTTGCGCGTTGGAGATCGACACCAACGGCATCTCGCTGAAGCCGACATACAGCGGCTTGAGATCGTGCAGATCCTGCCGGCCGTGCAGAGTTGTCACCGTGCGGTGCGCTATCGTCCGAAACAAGGGAAAATGAAATTGATCGATGTGGAAGTGGAGGATATCGAATTCGTCCGCATATTCCCGCACCCGGTCGAGCATCAGCATGTAATAAGGGATCGGGTCGCGCACGTTGTCGTCGAGCCGCAGCGCCATGGGCACGCACGGCACCAAATGCGCGCTGGAGACCGAGTCCCCGCTCGCAAAAAGCGTGACGTCATGGCCCAGCCGGACCAACTCATCGGTGAGATAGGAGGCGATCCGCTCGCTTCCTCCATAGAGCCGCGGCGGCACGCTCTCCATGAGCGGCGCGATCTGCGCGATTTTCATCTTTTCCTCTCCACCAAGAACGGCTCTGACCGCAACGTATTGCGATGCCAAAAGTTCCGCACCGTCAGGCGTTGCAGTAACGAAAAATCAGCATCGAGAGTCGGCATTGCGAATCAGCCTTCGGGATAAGCAACGGTTGACAGAAGCGCGACTTCAGCGCGGCGCGAATCGAGCCGCGTGTGCTGCACGATGATCGGAACGTCCGATTCGAATACCGAGGCATAGTCGGTATCGCGCGGGACCGGACGTGGATTGTCGAGGTCGTTGAAACGCAAGTGCAGCGTGCGCCGCGCGGCAACCGTTACGCGATACGGGCCGACCGGCTCGCGATCCGCGAAGAAAATGGTAAGTGTCACGTGCGCGTCACGATCCGCGGCGTTGAGGATGCAGGCGGTTTCGTGGGAGACCAGTTCGCGCTCGGAATAGGAGCTTTCGGAAGGGATGTAGCCCTCCGGGATTACCCATCGTGTGCGTCCGATCGCCTCCATGCCCTGCTTTCCTCTTTTCCAATAGTTACGATAACGCTGAAACCCCGATTTTCGTTTCAGCCCTGCGGGAACATTTTTCGCGATGCAGCGTAGAGGTATGTCCGCGGTTGCGCTTTTCCGGGAAGCCGGTGCGCGCGAAAGCACCGAAGTTCGTGGTGGCCACGGCGGCAATTCGAATCAAGCAATCCAAGGCAGCGATGCGCGCAATCACCGTTGTGCCCGGCACCACCCACTCAGCGAAACTCGAAGATGTCCCCGAACCGGAGGAGTCGGACGGACCTGTCTTGGTGCGCACCTTGGCACTCGGAGTGTGCGGGACGGATCGCGAAATTCTCGATGGTAGCTATGGCTTTGCTCCGCCGGGTGAGCAGCGCCTCATTCTCGGCCATGAATCGCTGGGCACGGTCGAGGCGGCGCCTGAAGGGTGCGGCCTCGCACCCGGAGATCTCGTGGTCGGCATCGTGCGTCGGCCCGATCCCGAGCCGTGCATGGCTTGCGCTGCCGGCGAGTGGGACATGTGCCGTAACGGCCGCTACACCGAGCGCGGGATCAAGGAACGGCACGGCTACGGCGCGGAACGCTTTCGCATCGAGCCGGAATTCGCGGTCAAGATCGATCCGGCATTGGGAATTCTCGGTGTCCTGCTGGAGCCCGCCAGCATTCTTGCCAAGGCGTGGGACCATACCGATCGCATCGGGCATCGGGCGCGTGCCTGGCGACCGAGAGTATTGCTCGTCACCGGCGCCGGTCCGATCGGCCTCCTCGCGGCGCTGATGGGGAAGCAGCGCGGCCTCGACGTGCATGTGCTCGATCGCAACAAAGGCGGGCCGAAAGAGGCGATCGTGCGCGAACTGGGCGGCACGTATCACACCGAGCCTAGCGAGCTGGAAGGGCTCGCGCCCGACATCCTCATGGAATGCACCGGAGCCCCCGCCGTCATCCGCGCGTGTCTCACAGCGACGGCAGCGGCGGGTATCGTGTGCCTGACGGGGGTTACCGAGCCTGGCAAGGTTTTCGACTTGGACATCGGGCGCTTCAATCGCACCACGGTGCTCGACAACAATGTCGTGTTCGGTACGGTCAATGCCAATCGCCGCCACTATGAGATGGCGGCGGATGCGCTCGTGCGCGCCGACAAGCGCTGGCTTTCCGGGCTGATCACGCGCACCACCCCGGTCGAACACTGGAACGAGGCACTCGAGCACCGCAAAGGCGATATCAAGGTGGTGATCGATTTCAGGTCGTAGCTCATCATGCCGTCCAGGATCGAGGATTATGCACTGATTGGCGATTGCGAGGCGGCCGCGCTCATCGCGCGCAATGGCTCGCTGGATTGGCTGTGCTGGCCGCGCTTCGATTCCGACGCCTGCTTCGCCGCGCTTCTCGGCTCCGGCGATCACGGACATTGGCAGATCGCGCCACGCGATGGCCGAGTCGCCATTACCCGTCGATATCGACCGCACACGTTGATTCTGGAAACTCGCTTCGAATCCAGCGAGGGGGTGGTCACTCTCGTCGATTTCATGCCGGTGCCGGCGATGCGTTCGAGCGTGGTTCGCCTCGTGATCGGCGAGAAGGGTCAAGTGACAATGTGCACCGAGCTTGTGCTGCGCTTCGGCTACGGCGCAATCGTGCCCTGGGTCACCCGCCTCGACGACGGCGCGCTGCGGGCCATCGCCGGCCCGGATATGGTCGTGCTGCGGACGCCAGTTCACCTCGTCGGTCAGAATCTAACCACCGTCGCCGAATTCACCGTGGCCGCGGGAGAAATCGTGCCGTTCGTTCTGACCTATGCGCCCTCGCATGGCGGAGCGCCGGAGCCGCTCGATCCCGAATCCGCGCTCAAGGAGACGGGGCGCTTTTGGCGGGATTGGTCGAGAAGGTGCCGGCCGCCTGGACATTGCTCCGATCCCGTTTTGCGCTCGCTGATCACGCTCAAGGCTCTCACCTATGGGCCAACCGGCGGCATCGTCGCCGCGCCGACCACCTCGTTGCCGGAGCGTCTGGGCGGGGTCAGGAACTGGGACTACCGCTTTTGCTGGCTGCGCGACGCTACGCTCACGCTGCTCGCGCTGATGGACGCCGGCTTCTACGACGAGGCGCACTCCTGGCGCGATTGGCTCATCCGCGCGGTCGCGGGTAGCCCGGAGCAGGCGCAGATTATGTACGGCATCGCGGGCGAGCGCCGCCTGACCGAATTGGAGGTGCCATGGTTGCCCGGCTACGAAGGCTCCGCGCCGGTGCGCATCGGCAATGCCGCGTGCAGCCAGCTACAGCTCGATGTATTCGGCGAGGTGATGGATGCGCTCTACCAGGCGAGGTGCAAAGGAATGGACGCGAGCGAATCAGGCTGGGATCTGCAGCGCGCGCTTCTGTCCCACCTCGAGCGCGTCTGGATAGAGCCCGATGAAGGAATCTGGGAAATGCGCGGCGGCCGCCGGCACTTCACCTATTCCAAAGTCATGGCGTGGGTTGCCTTCGATCGCGCGATCAAGAGCGCGGAACAGTTCGGGCTGGAGGGGCCGCTCGATCGCTGGCGCGAGCTCGCGGCGGCGATTCATGCTGATGTTTGCCGTCGCGGTTACGACCGCGATCTCGGCAGCTTTGTCCAGAGCTACGGGTCCAAGCAGCTCGATGCGAGCCTCTTGCTGCTGCCGCTTGTCGGCTTCTTGCCGCCGGAGGATCCGCGCATACGCGGGACCTTGCAGGCCATCGAGCGACGGCTGTTGGCCGACGGTTTCGTCATGCGCTACGACACCGCCGCCTCACCCGACGGCTTGCCACCGGGGGAGGGCGTCTTCCTGGCGTGCAGCTTTTGGCTGGTTGACGCCTATATTTTGCAGCATCGCTGGCGCGATGCCCGACAGCTCTTCGCTCGCCTGCTCCAACTACGAAATGATGTCGGATTGCTGAGCGAGGAATATGACCCGCGCGCGCGCCGGCTCGTGGGTAACTTCCCGCAAGCGTTCACGCACGTTGCGCTTGTCAACAGTGCGTTCAACTTGACGCACCTGGAAGAAGCCGAGGA
Organism: Xanthobacteraceae bacterium; assembly: GCA_035639895.1. Classification (GTDB taxonomy): domain Bacteria; phylum Pseudomonadota; class Alphaproteobacteria; order Rhizobiales; family Xanthobacteraceae; genus VAZQ01. Next base: position 10,943 of record DASQXF010000357.1, on the reverse strand, counting down.
ACGCCGTCGCGCGCAGTCGGTGCCCGAGGACGCCTCCGCCACGGCTTAGGGCCTGGCCAAGCCACGCCGCGAATGACACGCGAAACCTGCAACGATGCGCTAGGCGATGTCAGCGGCAATCGCCGGGCCCAGCCCGAGCTGCTCGTGCAAAGCCGGTGGCGGGCCGCTCTTGCTCAGTGCGGCAAGAAAATGTTCGCCCCACGAATTGAGGTCGTTGTCTGAGATGACTTGGAAGAGCACCTGATAGCGTGCGCGGCGCTCCTCGAGCGGCATCGAGAGCGCATGCGCAATCGACGTCGCCACCGATTCCGGATCGTAAGGATTGACGAGCAGCGCCGCCACACATTCCGCCGCCGCGCCGGCAAAGCGCGACAAGATGAGAACGCCGGGGTCCTCGGGATCCTGGGCGGCGATATATTCCTTCGCCACCAAGTTCATTCCGTCGCGTAGCGGCGTGACGAGCCCGGCGCGTGCGGAACGGAAGAGACCTGCGAGCACGCTGCGGCTGTAGGCGCGATTGACGTAGCGGATCGGCGTCCATGCGATTTCGCCGTAGGCGCCATTGATCCGCCCCGCGGCCTCGCTGATCGTGCGCTCCATCTCGGCATATTCCTGGATCTCCGAGCGGCTCTTCGGGGTGATCTGTAGATAGGTCACCTTGCCGCGCCAATCCGGATAAACCGCAAGGAAACGCTCGAACGCGTCCATCCGCTGGGCCAGGCCCTTGGAATAATCGAGCCGGTCGACCCCGATCATCATGGCGCGTCCGGCGAGGCTTTCCAGCACCGATTGGACCAGCGGCGAGCGCACCGAACGCCGCGCCAGTCGGCTGAATTCGTTCGTCTCGATGCCGATGGGAAAGACGCCGACGCGCAGGATGCGTTCAGGCGTTTCGTAGACAAACTCGCCGCGCTTCTGCAATCGACACTCGTTTTCGAGATAGCGCGCGAAATTGGTAGCGTCGTTCTCGGTTTGAAATCCGACGAGATCGTAGGCGCTCAATTGCGGAATCAGCCATTCGTGATTGGGCAGCGCGGTGAGAATTTCCGGCGGAGGAAACGGCACGTGCAGAAAATATCCGATACGATTGGAGTGACCGCGGTCGCGCAGCATTTTCGCGAGCGGAATGAGATGATAGTCGTGCACCCAGACGAGGTCGTCGGGTTGTAACAAACCGTGCAGCTCATTGGCGAAATGGGCATTGACGCGCCGATACCCGCTGAGATCGCGGCGGGAAAATTCAGCGAGATCGAGCCGATAGTGCAGAATCGGCCACAGCACGCGATTAGCGAAGCCGTTGTAATATTCCTGATAGTCGGCTTCCCCGAGATCAGTGACGACGTAGGACATGTCGCCACGCTGTATCGTCCTGGTCGTGACGTCTCCTTCGGGTGAAACGGTGCCGCTCCAGCCAAACCACAGACCGCCCTGGTGTTTGAGCAAGGATCGAACAGCGACTGCGAGGCCGCCCGCCTGGTTGTTATCGGGGCTCGGCAGCGCCACTCGGTTGGAAACGACTATCAGCCGCGCCAATATCGATCCTCCCAGCTGCGCGACAGCCGCATCGCGGTCAAGATCAGGCCGGCCATCGAATAGGTTTGCGGAAAATTTCCCCACAAAGTGCCGGTTTGCGGATCGATATCTTCCGACAGCAAGCCATAGCGATTGCGATACGCCAATGCATCCACGAACAGCTCACGCGCCTCGTCACGACGACCAAGCGACCACCAAGCATCGACCAGCCAGAAGCGGCAAATCAGGAACGCCGTTGCCGGCAGGCCGAAGTCGTCTGCCGAAGCATAACGCATAACGTGCTTCTCGCGCAAAAGTTCTCGTTCCATGGCCTTGACGGTGCTGACGAAGCGCGGATCGTCAGCCTCGATCACGCCCAGGTCGGGCAGCAACAGAACGCTCGCGTCAAGATCATCAGAGCCGAAAGCGGCAGTGAAGGCCTGGCGTTTCTCGTTCCACGCTCCTTGCAGAAGCGCTTGATGCACCGGCTCGGCAACGGCATTCCAATGCGCCGCGCGATCGGGAAGACCCAGCCGGCTGGCGATGGCGGCGAGCCGGTGGCAGCCGGCCCAGCACATCGCTGTCGAGTGGGTGTGGATGCGTTGTCGCCCGCGATATTCCCAAATGCCGTTGTCGGCCTCCAAAGCGAGCTCTCCCGCCTTGCCGCCGAGCGTCTCCAGCAGCCGAAACAGTCCTTCGTCGCCGAGCCGCGGTAGGCGACGATCGTAGAACATCGGCATCGCCGCGAGAATGATGCTGCCATAGGTGTCGTTTTGGACCTGCTCGGCCGCAGCGTTGCCGATGCGCACCGGCCCATCGCCACGATAGCCCTTGAGTGCGGGCGCGGTCTTTTCATCCATCGGCTCGATCGGGACGACGCCGTAAACCGGTCGCAACGGTTCGTTGGGATTGGATGCGATGCCCAAGGTAAACGAGATGAAATCCTCCATTGTCTGGGTGGCACCGATGCGGTTGAGCGCCTTGACCACGAAATAGGCATCCCGCAGCCAGCAGTAGCGGTAGTCCCAGGTTCGTCCGGATCCCGGAGCTTCGGGAATGGAGGTGGTATGGGCCGCGATAATGCCGCCGGTTTCCTCGAAGTTGCTCAGCTTCAACGTGATCGCGGCGCGGATAATTTCATCCTGCCAATCATAGGAAATGGACAATCCGCGGGACCAATCCATCCAATAATCGATGGTCCGGTCGCAGAATTCGCGGCAGGTCGTTTCGAGATCGTCTTGAAAACGCTCGTCCACGCCGATCACAAGATGCAGCGGCCGGGTGACGACGAAGGGCGCTTCGCTCTCGATATAGGACAGCGGCGCGTCGGTGGTGAGGCGGATGACGCTACCCTCGTGGATGTAGCGGACATGATTGCTGCCGACCGAACGATGAGTGAACTCGAGCCCGTAATCATGAGTCGGGCGGAAACGAATGGTGATCCGCGGTAGTCCGGCCACGGGCTCGATCATTCTGATGAGCTGCGGCGGGCGAAACACGCGGCCGAATTGCCGAAAGCGCGGGGCGAAATCGGTAATGCGGACCGCTCCGCCTTGTTGATCGGTGAGAACAGTCGACACTACCGCGGTGTTGCGAAGGTATTCCGACTGGAAATCCGCCACGTTGTCGAGCACGACATCCGAAAATCCCTTCTCCTCGTCGCCCGAAATGAGCCGGCAGAAGATCGGGTCGCGGTCGAAGCGAGGATAGCACCACCACACTAGGCGCGCCCTGGGATCGACGAGCGCGGCCGTGCGTCCGTTGCCGATGACGGCAAGATCAAGCCCGTGATCGGTCATGGTGCGAATGCGTCGTCGCGGGAGATTTGCTCAAGCCAGCGGCGAACATCGGCGGGGCGCTCGAAGTAGGCATTGGCGCTGGGGACATCGCGGCGGCCGACGATGATGCCAATGCCATCGAAATCGGGAAGAACGTCGAACACGCCGAGGTCGGTCACATCATCGCCGAGGAAGATAGGACGGCGCTGCGCGAACGGCGGGTGGGTCATCAATTCTCGGACGGCCGTCGCTTTGGTGACCCCGGTTTGTTTGACTTCCAGAACGAGTTTGCCGGGCAGCAGCTCGATCAGGCCATCCTTTGCGCCCGAGCAGATCTTGGCGGCAGCCGCGCGCACCACATCTTCTTTCTCCGGTGCCAGCCGATAATGCAGCGCGAGCGAGTAGCCCTTGTCCTCGAGAATGATACCCGGGCCTGCCTCCGCAATCGCTGCAAACTGCCGCTTCAGAGCAGGATTGAGCGGAGGCAGCCGCGGTGCGCCCGGCGTGGCGCCGGCAACCGTGCGAAGCTCGGCACCGTGGCCCCCGATCGCCGGCAACTGCAGCGGGGAGAAGATGAGGTCGAGCTCGCTCACGGGGCGGCCGCTCACAAAAGCGACCCCACCCTCGGTGCGCTCCCACAACCGCGCGAGCGTATCGCGCAGGGAATGCGACACAAAAACTTCACGCGGGGTAGGAGCGAGATCGAGGATCGTTCCGTCCACGTCGAGCAGGATGGCGTAGTGGTTGAGCGCTGCAGGAAGTGATGAAATGGGGTTCAACATCACGGTTGTCCGCTCACTCATGCAATTTCGGGTGGGACGCAGGCCCGGCGCGTGCAAACTCAGGAAATATTCACGCGGCCAGGCTGGTACCCCCAGCGGTACGGCAACTCATTGATTCGATGGCTGTTCCGAAACAAAAAAATGGCATACCTGCCCATCTGCCTTGGTCATAGGCACTCTCCGACCGCTTCAAAGGCCTGATCGACCCCCGAATGCTCAGCTGGGCACCAAATATAGGGCTTCCGGCGATTAGAGCGCCATCCCGCCATCCACCAGATGCGCCTGTCCGGTGATGTAGCTCGCCTCGTCGGAGGCGAGGAAAGCGGCGAGCGCAGCGACTTCCTCGGGGCGGCCGAGTCGGCCCATGGGCTGACGTTCGACGAATGCCTTTTCCACCTCTGCCTTCGATTTGCCGGTCGCGCGCGAGCGATCCTTGATCCGCTCCTCGAGCGAAGGAGATTCGATCGTGCCCGGACAGATGGCGTTCGCGCGAATACCTTGCCGAATGAAATCGGCTGCAACCGCTTTGGTGAGTCCGATGACGGCGGCCTTGGTGGCGCCGTAGACATAACGATCGGGGACCCCGCGGATCGACGACACTGCGGACGAAATATTCACGATCACGCCTGCGCTCTTTCCCAACATGCCCGGAAGGAAGGCCTTGATCATCCGATGCATCGACTTCACGTTGAGATCGAACGAGAAGTCCCAGTCCTGCTCGGAGCAGTCGAGCACGCTGCCATGATGCACGTATCCGGCGCAGTTGACGAGGACGTCGAGCGCGCCAAGCTCGGTTGCAATGTCGTTGGCGAGGGACTCGATCGACGCGGTCGAGCGCACGTCGAGCTTGTGGCGCTTGAAGCTTTTGATGCCTTCGAGTTTCTTGTCCTCCAAATCGGTGGCGATCAGGCGCGCGCCCTCGGCTGCAAACGTTTCGGCAATGGCGCGGCCGATCCCTTGTCCTGCCGCGGTGACGAGCGCGAGCTTGCCTTGCAGACGTAAAGCCATGATCGATACCTCCGTGCCGCAGCGAGCTAACGGCAATTGAGGGGTTTGGTTCACGCGCCGTGCCGGAACTGCCGCTCGGGCACATCACACGGCGCGCCGAAGCAGCGAATCAGTGGTTATCGCGCGGCACGCTCGTTTGCGCGATGCGATGGTATTTCACGGCGGGCCTGAGCACCATGCCTTGGGCCAACTGCTCGACCATATCGCGCTGGATCTCCTGCCACGGAGTCTGGCTCGCAGGGTATCTGTAGCCGCCCTGATTCTCCAGCGCGGCGCGACGCTGCGTGAGATCAGCGTCCGAGATGAGCATGTTGGCGGTGCCCTTGTTGAGATCGATACGCACCCGATCGCCGGTCTTGAGCAAAGCAAGCCCGCCGCCGACCGCGGCTTCAGGGGACGCGTTGATGATGGATGGCGAGGCCGATGTCCCCGACTGACGGCCGTCCCCGATACAGGGCAACGAGGTAATCCCGCGTTTGATCAGCGCCGCCGGCGGCTGCATGTTCACCACTTCAGCCGATCCCGGGTAGCCAATGGCCCCCACCCCGCGGATGAACAGCATCGTATTCGCGTCGATCGGCAAGGACGGATCCTCGATGCGGCGGTGGTAATCCTCGGGTCCATCGAACACGACCGCGCGACCTTCGAATGCATTGGGGTCTTTCGGATTCGACAAATAGCGTTGCCGGAAGTCGTCGGAGATCACGCTCGTTTTCATGATTGCGGACTCGAAGAGATTTCCCGCCAGCACCTTGAAGCCGGCATGCTGCTTGAGCGGGCGGTCGTATGGGCGGATCACGTCAGGGTCCGCGACTTTGGCATGTTTCACGTTTTCGCCGATTGTGTTGCCATTGATCGTCAGCGCATTGGCATGAATGCGCCCTGCAGCCATCAGTTCGTTGAGCACGGTCGGCAATCCGCCGGCCCGATAATATTCCTCGCCGAGATATTTGCCGGCGGGTTGCATGTTGACGAGCAGCGGCACCTCGTAGCCGATCCTTTCCCAGTCCTCGATCGCGAGTGGGATGCCAACGTGGCGGGCGATGGCATTGATGTGGATCGGCGCATTGCTGGAGCCGCCGATCGCGGAGCACGCGACAATGGCGTTCTCGAACGCCTCGCGGGTGAGGATGTCGGACGGTTTGAGATCCTCGTGCACGATCTCGACAGCGCGGCGGCCGGTCTCGTAGGCGATTTGCCCGCGCTCGCGGTAAGGGGCGGGAATCGCGGCGCAGCCCGGCAGCGATAACCCGAGCGCCTCAGCGAGCGCATTCATGGTCGAGGCCGTGCCCATAGTGTTGCAATGGCCGATCGACGGTGCCGAGGAAGCGACGAGATCGAGGAATTCCTTGTAATCCATGCGGCCGGCGGCGTGCTCCTGGCGCGCCCACCACACCACGGTGCCGGACCCCGCGCGCTCGCCGTTCCACCAGCCGTTAAGCATCGGCCCGCCAGAGAGCACGATCGCCGGCGTGTTGACGGTGGCGGCCGCCATGATTGCCGCTGGCGTTGTCTTGTCACAGCCGGTGGTAAGCACCACACCATCAAGCGGATAGCCGAACAGCACCTCGACGAGACTGAGATACGCGAGATTGCGGTCGAGCGCCGCGGTCGGCCGCTTGCCCGTTTCCTGGATCGGATGCATCGGAAACTCGAACGCGACGCCGCCAGCATCGCGAATGCCCTCGCGCACGCGCTTGGCGAGCTCCAGATGATGACGGTTGCAAGGTGAGAGGTCGGAACCGCTCTGGGCGATGCCGATAATCGGCTTGCCCGAGGCTAGCTCTTGCTTGGTCAAGCCGAAATTGAGGTAGCGCTCCAGATAGAGCGCCGTCATGCCCGGATTGTCAGGATTATCGAACCACAGTTGCGACCGCAGGCGCGGCGGGTTGGCTTTCCCCGGCATGGGAACCTCCAGCGTTCCATGACTCCAGTGTGTCTATATAGGACGATCGGCCATCCCTGCAGCGATCAGTTTGACTCGCAGCGGTTACGCCAATGTCTCATACGCGCCGGCTCTGCGCAGCACGGCGACGATGCGATTGGGCGTCAGCGGTATCTCGGCAAAGCGCACGCGGAAAGGCGAGAGCGCGTCCTCAATGGCCGAAATGATCGCGGCCGGCGCGGGGATGGTGCCGCCCTCGCCGGCGCCTTTGACGCCGAGCGGATTGAGCGGGTTCGGCGTCTCAACGTGCTCGATGTCACAGCCCGGCACGTCGGGAGCGGCAGGCAGAAGGTAGTCCTGAAAGCTCATCGTGAGCGGCTGCGCCGCCTGGTCGTATTTCATCTGCTCGAACAGCGCGTTGCCGACACCGTGTGCGACCCCGCCCTGTACCTGGCCCTCGACGATCAGCGGGTTGATGATATTTCCGCTGTCATGGGCGACGGTGTAGCGCACAAGCTTGACGCCGCCGGTCAAAGGATCGACCTCCACCTCCGCGACGTGTGTGCCATTGCAATACGAGGCTTGCGGCGGGGTGAAATAGGCGGTGTGCTCGAGCCCGGGCGTCTGCCCCTCGGCGAAAGAAAACCCAGGCATACCCTGCGCGACGCGCGCAAGCTCACCGAGCGTGACGGAAGGCTTGTTGCCACCGCGGGCCATGGCGTGGCCACCCTCGATATCGATGTCGTCCTCGGCTACGCCGAGGATGCGAACGGCGAGCGCGACGATTTGCTTGCGCACGCTTGTGCCCGCGATCAGCGCCGATGCGCCGGCATTGATCGCCTGCCGGCTGGCAAACGCGCCGATCCCTTGCGAAATCGCCGCGGTATCGCCCGTGGTCATGATAATGTCTTCGATGCGGCAGCCGATTTGATCCGCCACGATCTGCGACAGCGTCGTGCGCGTGCCTTGCCCCTGTGCCGTGGCGCCGGTCGCCACCGCGACCTTACCGTTGGGGAGCACGCGCACGGTCACGCCCTCGAACGGCCCGAGGCCGGTGCCTTCCACGTAGTTGGCAACCCCTATGCCGAGATAGCGTCCTTCGCCGCGCGCTTGGCGCTGGCGCGCCGGAAAGTCCTCGTAGGCCGCAAGTGCGAGCGCGCGCTGTTGGCTTTTGGGAAAGTCCCCGCTCGCGTAGATGAGCGGCTTGCCGTCGCGGAAGACCAAGCCGACGGAATAGGGCATCGCTTGGGGCGCGATCATGTTGCGCCGGCGCAATTCAGCGCGATCGAGCTTGAGCTCGCGCGCGATGCGATCCAGCAGCCGCTCCATGGCGAAAACCGCCTGCGGCCGGCCGGCGCCGCGCACGACCGTCGTCGGCACGCGGTTGGTGAGCACGACGGTTGCCTCGAAGCGATACGCCGGCACCACGTAAGGCCCCGGGAAGGTCGTCGCGGCGATGTACGGCACGATGATGCCCCAGGGAAGGAATGCGCCGGTGTCGTGCAGCAGCGTACCGGAAAGGGCGAGGATCTTGCCGTGCTCATCGACGGCGATCGCGACTTTCCAGTGTTGATCACGTTCCTGGGTCGCCGAGAGAAAATGCTCCCGCCGGTCCTCCTGCCACGCGATGGGCCGACCGAGCTTCATCGCTGCGGCCGGAATCACCGCCTCCTCGGCATAGAACGGCGCCTTGGTGCCGAAGCCGCCGCCGACGTGAGGCGCGATGACCCGGATCGCCTCGAGGTCGCGTTCGAAGAGGTCCGCGAGCGTGGCACGGCAAAGGTGCGGCGTCTGCGTTGCCGACCACACCGTCAGCATGTCAGCAACGGCATCGTAGCTTGCGAGCACGGCGCGGCCTTCGAGCGTCATGGCGCCGCCGCGATGGAGAGAGAATTCCTCCTCGAACACGTGCGCCGCGCGCGCGAACGCCGACTCCACATCGCCGTAGCTCATAGGAACCACGGCGGCGATGTTGGTGGCCAGATCGCTGTGGACGGACGGAGCGCCAGGCTTGGCAGCATCGCGGCAATCGCTGACCGCCGGCAAGACCTCGAAATCGATCGTGACTGCCGCGGCGGCATCCTCCGCGAGATAGCGGTTCTCCGCGATGGCGACCGCTATAGTTTGGCCGACATAGCACACTTCGCGGCGCGCCAAAGCGAGCTGCGTGCGCGGCGTCGCGATCGAGGGATTGGGCACGAGCATCGGGATCTGGTTGCGCGCCAGGCGCGGCGGCAGATCATCCGCGGTCAGCACCGCGTGCACGCCCGGCATGGCTCGCGCTGCCGAGGCCTCGATCGAGCGGATTTTCGCGTGGGCATGCGGGCTGCGCACGAAGCACGCATGCAGCGTGCCGGCGAGCCTGATGTCATCGACGAAGCGCCCGCGTCCGGTCAGCAACGCCGGATCCTCAAGGCGCGCGACGCGGGCGCCGAAATGCTTCGCCCCCATGGTCGATATCCCGGAACGGCGCAACGCCGCCGCTACGATATACGGAAAGCATTGCAATGCAATCGCGGCCGATCGTACGCTATCCCGCGAAACAACAGGATCGCGACAATGCTCGAGGTCAGCGCCGATGCGCGTCGGTCCGCAGGAAATCAGGACGTTGCGCCGCCGCTCGATTTCCAGTCACACCTCTGCGCGCTCGAAGCGCGCGGGCTGCTGCTGCGCGTGGAGCGCCCGATCAACAAAGACACCGAACTGCACCCGTTGGTGCGATGGCAGTTCCAAGGGGGACTGACCGAGGATCAGCGGCGCGCGTTTTTGTTCACCAATGTCACCGACTCCTCGGGACATCGCTACGACATTCCAGTCGCGGTCGGCGCGCTTGCCGCCTCGCCGAGAACCTATGCGGTCGGCATGGGTCGCCCAGTCGAGGAGATCGAGGCGGCGTGGGTGCATGCGATTGCAAACCCGATCCCACCGGTCCTCGTAGGCGCGCCGGCGTGCCAGGCGGTCGTGATCACGGGTAAAAACCTGCGCGGGCCAGGCAACGGCTTGGGGCGTCTGCCCGTGCCCATTTCGACTCCCGGGTTCGATGCCGCGCCCTACCTGACCGCCACGCTTTGCGTCACGCGCGATCCCGACACCGGCATCCAGAACATGGGGACCTATCGTGCGGCCCTGAAGGCCGCGGATCGGCTCGGCGTGCGCATGTCATCGCGCGTCGGCGGTGCTGGCGGCTATCTGCACTGGCAGAAGCACAACCGGCGTGGTGAGCCGATGCCGTGCGCCATCGTTCTCGGCTGTGCGCCGGTCGCGATGTTCACGGGCGGGATGAAGCTCGCCGTCGATTTGGATGAAATGGCAGTGGCGGGCGCGCTCGCCGGGGTTCCGATGCGGATGGCGAAAGCCGTCACCGTCGATCTCCACGTGCCTGCCGATGCCGAAATCGTCATCGAGGGGCTGATCGATCCCGAACTGCTGGAGCCGGAAGGCCCGTTCGGCGAAAGTCACGGCCACGTCGCGCTCGAGGACTTCAACATGTCGATGCGCGTGACCGCGATCACGCACCGGCCCGCGCCGGTGTTTCCCTCCATCATCAGCCAGGTGACGCCGAGCGAATCGAGCGTGCTCAAGAAGGTGGCGATGGAGCCGCTGTTTTTCACGCATCTGCGGCAGCGGCTGGCGATCGACGGGGTACGCCGGGTGGTCATGCACGAGCCGCTCTCCAACTTGCGCAAGATCATCTTCGTGCAGTACGCGCGCGGCGCGCCACGGACCGAGATCTGGCGCGGCTTGCATGGCGCTGCGTCGCTGCTTGCTGATTGCGGGAAAATCTGCATCGCCGTGAGCGAGGACATCGACCCCGTGAACAGCGACGCGGTGTTTTGGTCGCTCGCCTACCGATGTAACCCGGTGCAGGACGTGCATATCGTCCCCCATCGCTCCGCCGGGCACGGGCCGAAATCCGGCGATGGCGGCGACGATTCGACTCTGTTGATCGATGCCACGCTCAAGCATCCGCTGCCGCCG
>DASQXF010000356.1:0-2270 GCA_035639895.1 Xanthobacteraceae bacterium | reverse complement strand
GCACTCGCGATTTCGCCGGATGGCACGCAGGCCGTTTCCGGCAGCTTCGACACCTCGGTGATCCGCTGGTCGCTGCCGAAGAACGCGGCCGAGCAGGTGCTGCGCTTCCATGACGGCGCCGTCAACGCGGCAATCTTCCTGCGCGACGGCCGCATCGCTACCAGCGGCGAAGATGCGCGCATCGCGATCTGGACGCCGGGCGAACCACGGCCGTCGAAGGTGCTCCAAGGCCACACGGCGCCGGTGGTCGCCCTTGCCATATCGCCCGACGGCACGACCCTCGCTTCAGGCTCATGGGATCACACCGCGCGGCTGTGGCCGCTCGCGGGCGGGGCGCCGCGGGTCATCGAGGGCCACGCACAGAACGTCAATGGCGTCGCGTTTGCGCCCGATGGCCGCGCGCTTATCACTGCCGGCTATGACGCGACGCTGCGCATTTCGCCTTTTGCAGGCGGCAGCGCGCCGACTGTCACGACGCTGCCGACGCCGCTCAACACGGTGGCGGTCGCGCCGGACGGCGAGATCGTCACCGCGGGTGCCGATGGCAAGGTTTACGTGCTCTCCCCTAGGGGCGAGCTTCTCGGCGCGATCGAGGCGGCGCAAGCACCCATCATTTCGGTGGCCTTGTCGCGCGACGGCAGTCTGATTGCCGCCGCCGGCGTGCGTGGGTCGGTCGCGATCATCGACAGAGCGACGCGCAAGATGGAGCGCACGCTCGTCGGACCGGGACTGCCGGTCTGGTCCGCGGCCTTTTTTGCCGACGGGCGCACGCTACTGACCGGTGGCAGCGACCGGATGATCCGCCGCTGGGACGCGCTGACCGGCGAGCCGGTCGGCGACATCGTCATGGGCGCGCCCGAGGACCCGCTCGCCGCCTTTGCCGGCGATCCCGGCGCCGAGGTGTTTCGCGCCTGCGTCGCCTGTCACACCTTGAGCGCCAACGATGGTGTCCGTGCCGGTCCCACGCTCGCCGGAATTTTCGGACGCAAGATCGCGACCCTGCCCGGCTACAATTTCTCCGACGCGCTTAAGCAGCTCGATATCGTGTGGACGCCGGAGACGGTCGCGAAGCTGTTCGAGATCGGACCTATGACCTATACGCCGGGCACCAAGATGCCGGAGCAGCGCATCGGTTCGGCCGAGGATCGCGCTGCCTTGGTGAAGTTTTTGGAGAAGACAACCGCGCAGCCGTGAGAATGAAGGCCGTTCACTTCGTCGCGTGAATCAATTCGAGAACGGCCTCGACGACCGCCTTGGGTGCTTCCTGCGGCAGATTGTGGCCGGCAATCGGGATCACTCGACGCTGATAAGGACCGGTAAACAGCGCAGCGTGCGGCAGCGAGCTTTCCGGTGGCGAGATGCCGCTGCCGTCGCCATGCAGCACGATCGTCGGAACCGAAATCTTCGGCTGTGCAGCTAGGCGCCGTTCAATCGGCTCGAGGGTCGGATCACCATCAGCGTAGCCATAACGGTGACGGTAGGAATGGATCACAACGTCGACGAAGTCCGGATTGTCGAACGACGCTGCGGTACGGTCATAGGTCGCGTCATCGAACTCCCAATTCGGCGACCACAACCGCCACAACAATCGACAAAACTCGCGCCGGTTGGCCTGCAGTCCTGCGCGGCCGCGCTCGGTGTGAAAGTAATATTGATACCAAAGCCGGTACTCCTGTTGCGCCGGTGCTGGTTTGGCCGATCCGGCAATGTCCTGGATATTGTAGCCGTTGGCTGAAACCAAGCCGCGCACGCGTTCCGGCCAAAGCGCCGCGACAATGCAGGCGGCGCGTCCGCCCCAGTCGTAGCCGGCGAGCACGGCGCGCTCCAGCGCGAGCGCGTCCATGAGTTCCTTGAGGTCATTACCGAGCGCCGCCTGCTGGCCCGAGCGCAGCGTGTCGGGAGCGAGAAACCGGGTGGGGCCATAGCCACGCAGATACGGCACGATCACCCGACATCCCGCATCCGCGAGCGCGGGCACCACGTCGTCATAGGTGCGCGGGTCGTAGGGAAAGCCGTGCATGAGCAGGACAGCGGTGCCGTGCGCCGGACCGCTTTCCTCATACGCGATCTCCAGCACGCTGGTGCGGACACCGTTGAGAAGGGGCGGACGGTCCATGTGGGCCGATCACGCCTCCGGCTTGCCGGCGCGCTCCGCTAGCTCGCGCTCGCGCAAATAATCCTCGGTCGTGCGAGCCTTGGGTCGCGGCGGTTCGCCGTAGGGATCAAGCTCCTGCTCCGTGATCGCGACCACCCGGCAGTCCTCGCACATC
>DASQXF010000355.1:0-4049 GCA_035639895.1 Xanthobacteraceae bacterium | reverse complement strand
TGAGACGCGCGCGATGGCAAACCGCACCGAGATCGACGTGGTCTACGGCGCCGCCATCGTGCAAGGCCTGGCGCTGGTGACGTTCCCCGCGGCAAGCTCGATCTTCACCAGTCCCGACGGATTCGGCTTCGACAGCACGCGGTACGGAACGATGTTCGTGCCGCAGGTGGCGCTCGCCATCCTCGCCTCCGCGCTGGCGCCGAGACTGGCAGGCCAGTGGGGTTTACGCCGGGTGCTGCTCGCGGGATTTGTGGGCAACATCGTCTCCATGGCGCTGCTGGCGCTGAGCAGGCTGTTGCTCGGCGCGCCCGACATGGCTTTCGCCGTCCTCCTGGTCGCCACCGCGGCGCTCGGGTTCGGGTTCGGTGCAACCGTGATGGCGCTCAATACTTATGCCGAGGCGTTCTTTCCTGAAGGCGTCGATCGGGCGGTTCTCGTGCTCAACGCGCTGCTCGGGGTGGGAACTGCGCTCGCGCCGATGCTGGTCGCGGCGGTGCTGGCGCTCGGCGCATGGTGGCTGCTTCCGGTCGCAGTGGCATGCGTTTTCGTGCTGATCTTCGCGGTCGCGTTGACGCAGTCGCTAACGGCCGAGAGCGCTGCCGGTCCCCGCGCTGCGATCGGCTGGATGAATCTGCCGGAACGGTTCTGGCTCTATGCCGCAGCCGTGTTCGTCTATGGCATCCTCGAGACGCTCAACGGCAACTGGGCCATGCTGTATCTCACCGGCGAGCGCGGCGTGTCGGCCCGCGACGCGGCTTTTGCCCTGGCGGCCTTCTGGGTGATGGTCACGCTGGGGCGCGTGGCCATTGCCATGATCGCTCGATACGTGCCTGCGCGGTGGATCTATGCCGCGCTTCCGGTCCTTCTGCTCATCACCTTTCAAATTGTTGCGCACGTGCAGGGCGAAGCCGGGGGGATCATGGCGCTTGGTCTTGCCGGCTTGGCATGCTCGGCGTTCCTGCCGTTGAGCATCAGCTTTGGCGGTAAGGAGTTTCCGCAGCTCTCGGCATTGATGGCCGGGGAGCTCATCGCGTTCTATCAGCTCGGCTATGGCGTCGCCGCGTTCGGGATCGGACCATTGCATGATCCAGGAGGACTGACGTTCGCCACGATTTTCGCCGCCGGCAGCCTCGTTGCGCTGCCTCTCGTCCTCATTGCATATTTCATCGTCCGGCGGCCGCTGTAGAAGAGGATTGCATGACGATTGCAAGCGACGCGCATCACTGGCCGGCGGAAGGACTCACGCGGGTTCCCTACTGGGCGTACTCCGATAGCGGCATCTACGAGGAGGAGCAGGCGCGCATCTTTCGCGGGCCGACCTGGCAGTTTCTGTGCCTCGAAGCCGAGCTGCCAATCCCCAACACTTATCGCCGCTCGAGCCTCGGCGCGATGCCGGTGGTGGTGACGCGCGACAAGGACGGCGAGCTGCACGCCTTCGAGAACCGCTGCGCCCATCGCGGATCGCTGCTCGTGCTCAACGAGAGCGGCGAGGCACGCGATATCATCTGCGTCTATCACAATTGGAGCTACGACCTTTGCGGCAATCTCACCGCGGTCGCCTTCCGCAAGGGGCTGCGCGGCAAAGGCGGCATGCCGGCGGAGTGCCGCCCCGAAGCGTACGGGCCGCGTAAGCTGCGCCTTGCGACGCTGGCCGGCCTGGTCTTCGGTACGCTGTCGGCGGACACCCCGCCGCTCGAGCAATATCTCGGCGCGGAGATCGTCGCGCGCATCCGCCGCGTGATGCGTGCGCCGGTCAAAGTGCTTGGCGGCTACAGCCAGACGCTGCCGAGCAATTGGAAGCTCTACATGGAGAACGTCAAGGACAGCTACCACGCGAGCCTGTTGCACACGTTCTTCACCACCTTTCGGCTCAATCGGCTGTCGCAACAGGGCGGCATCGTGGTGAGCGATTCCGGCGGCCACCACGTGAGCTATTCGCTTGCCGCCGACAGCGGCGGCAAGGAATACGAGCAGGCCGGCATGCGCGCGGCGCAGGAAGGATTCGGGCTCGAGGCGCCGCAATTGCTGGAGGCGGTCGACGAGTTCGGCGACGGCGTGGGCTTGCAGATTCTCTCCGTGTTCCCGACTTTCGTGCTGCAGCAGACGCGCAACAGCCTGGCGGTGCGGCGGCTGGTTCCGCAAGGGCTCGACAAGACCGAGCTCATCTGGACCTGCTTCGGCTTTACCAGCGACGACGCGGAGATGACGGAGCGCCGCTTGCGGCAAGCGAACCTGATCGGTCCGGCCGGCTACATTTCCATGGAAGATGGCGCCGCGCCAGGCTTCGTGCAGCGCGCGGTCACCACCGCCGCGGATCGTCTCTCGGTCGTGGAGATGGGCGGCGCGAGCGTCGCCTCCGACGACAACCGCGTCACTGAAGCGGCGGTGCGCGGCTTCTGGAAGGCCTATCGCGGCTATATGGCGATGTGACCGACTTGGGCCGAGGGCCTGGGCCTCAATCTTTTGCCGTATCGGTTTTGCTGCCGATCACCGCCACATGCATATCGCCCAACGGCTCGACCTGGATGTCGCCGAAGCCGGCCGCGCGCATCCAGCTCTCGCATTCCGCTGCGCTGTATTCGGAGCCGCCCGACGTCTCAAGAAGCATATTGAGACTGGACAGCAGGCCATGCGGTGAGCGCCGTTCAGCGTCGATCAGCGGATCGTAGATGATGAGCGATCCGCCGGGCGAGGTGGCGCGATAAGCTTTCTCCAGCAGCATGGTCCTAATCGAACGATCCCAGTTGTGCAGAATGCGACCCATGACAAGGACGTCGGCGCGCGGTAGCGGATCGACGAAGAAATCGCCGGGATAGAATTGCAATCGACCGGTCAGCCCATGCTTGCGCACGTAGCGCGTAAACGCCTTTTCGAGGCAAGCGAGGTCGAAGCCTATACCTTGGAGATGCGGATGCGCGGACGCGATCTCAACCGGCACACATCCTTCTGCCGTGCCGACGTCGAGGAAAGTCTTATATCGATTCCAGGGAAACCGGCGCGCCAGCGCCTGCGCCGCGAGCAGACTCCCCGCCGACATCCCAGTCAGAAACAGCTCCTGCTTGCGCGCATCCGCATAAAACCCGGCGTAGCTCTCGGTTCCGAGCGCGCTCTGGGGCTTCCCGCTGACGAGCGCCTGCACGAGTTTCGTCCAGTTCTGATAGTGACGGGTATCGAGATGCTCCAATAAACCGCCGAGGTAATTCGCATTGCCGCGAACGAGGTAGCGGTCGCTTTCCGGTACGTTGGAATACCGTCCCGCTGCGTCGCGATCCAGAAGACCGAGCGCGACCAGCGCATCGAAGAACTCGCGGGCGCCGCGTTCATGAATGCCGGTCCGCGAGGTGAGGGTGGCGAGATCCAATGGACCATCGGCGAGCTTGCTGAAGACATCCAGCTCGACCGCCGCAAACAGGGCTTTTGAATGCCAAAAACCATAGGCGAGATCGATGATGCGCTCGGGCAATGCAGTGTTTGTCTGAAGCATGTTGACAACCCTCGTACCAATGCTGCAACACGACCGTGAACCGAGGCGTTCCTTCTGAAGGAACGCATCGGCCCAGGTCATTCGACAGCGACTGCCTTCTTATTCGCTCCTACTGCGGCTCAATGCTGTGCTCGCGCGCGATTGCCGACCATTTGGCGCGCTGCGTCTCCATGATGGCGGCAAATTCCGCCGGTGTGGTTCCGCGCGTGATGAGTCCGACCCCGGTCAGCCGGCTTTGAATTTCCGGTTCCGCGAGAACGAGCCGCACCTCGGATGCGATGCGGTCGCGTAGATGCGCCGGGATGGCCTTCGCCCCGAACAACCCAAGGAAACCTCCGAACGTGAAGTCCGGATATCCCGACTCGGCGACCGTCGGAACGGTCGGCGCTGCCGGTGCGCGCATGGCGTTGGTGACTGCGAGCAGTTTAACCTTGCCTGCCTGCACGGCACCGAGCACCGATGCCAGCGGCATGACCGCGATGTGGATGCGGCCTTCGGCGAGGTCGGAAATCGCATTAACAGGGCTGTTGTAGGCGACGAATGTCGTGGCGATTCCGGCCTGCTT
>DASQXF010000354.1:0-2506 GCA_035639895.1 Xanthobacteraceae bacterium | reverse complement strand
AGCTGCCCGAACTCGGCAGCTGAGCCGCCAATGAGCGAGGCGCCGAGCTCGGCAAAGCGCGCCTTCGCCTTGGGATCGTCGAGGATCGCGTTGATCTCCTTGTTGAGCTTGTCGATGATCGCGTCGGGCGTTCCCTTCGGCACCCCTACGCCGTACCACGCGCTTGCCTCGTAGCCCGGCACGAAATCCGCGACGGTCGGCAGGTCCGGCAGCACATGGGAGCGCGCTGCGGTGGTCACCGCCAAGGGCCGCAACTTGCCTGCCCTGATGAACTCGAGCGATGTCGGCACGTTGTCGAACATCACTTGCACCTGGCCGCTGATCAGGTCGGTGAGCGCCGGCGCCCCGCCGCGATACGGCACGTGCACCATGTTGATGCCGGTCATCATCTTGAACAGCTCACCGGACACGTGGATGGTCGAGCCGGCACCGGAGGACGCCATGTTGAGCTTGCCCGGATTGGCTTTCGCGTAGGCGATGAGTTCGGGAACGGTCTTGGCCGGCACCGATGGGTTCACCACAATCACATTGGGAAACCGGATGAGGCCCGCGACCGGCGCGATGTCGCGCATGAAATTGTGGTTGAGCTTTTCGTAAAGCGTCGCGTTGATCGCGTTCGCCGGAGCGACCAGGAGAAGCGTATAGCCGTCCGGCGGCGCATTCACGACAGTCTCGGTCGCGATATTGGTCCCCGCGCCCGGCCGACTTTCGATGACGACCGGTTGACCGAGGCGCTCCGACAACCATTGCCCGATGAGGCGGGCGGTGATGTCGGCGGAGCCGCCGGGAGGATAGCCGATGACTAATCGCAGCGGCCGTGTCGGATAGGCTTGCGCCGGCGCGATGCGCGGCAGGGCCGGCAGCGCGGCCGCAGCCGTTGCCAGATAAAGAAATCGCCGACGCGTGAGGATCATTGGATGCGCGCCTTCGCCACGAAGGCGCGCGCGGCGGCGATGTCGGGACGCACCGGATCGGCACCCTCGGTGAGTGCAACCGCCGCGGCATAGTGCGAGCGCGCGGCGGCGGCGAATGATCTGATCATGGCTGTCTTCCGGCTTTCGTCGAAACGAGAGCAACGATGATTTCTGCCAAGTTAGCAAACGCGGCGTCAGCCAGCAATTTGGCTTTCGGCATTGCTGGTAACGGCGCGCGCGAATTGAGCTTGCCGCGGCGATCTGCTACAGCGCGGCTATGATACGCAGTCCGGTCGATTGCGCATCACACTCTCCACCGTCGTCCCCGCGTACGGGGGGACCCATATTCCAGAGACGGTGGTCATGGGTCCCCGCTTTCGCGGGGACGACACTTTCGAGTTGATCGGTCGAACTCAGCTATGATTCGTCAGAGCCGCCCATGATCCCGCGCTACACTCGGCCGGACATGGCCGCGATCTGGGACCCGCAGACGCGCTACCGCATCTGGTTCGAGATCGAGGCACATGCGGCCGACGCCATGGCCGAGCTCGGCGTCATTCCCAAAGCCGCGGCCAAGGCGATCTGGGACAAGGGCAAGCACGCCAAATTCGACGTCGCGCGCATCGATGCCATCGAGCGCGAGGTCAAGCACGACGTGATCGCGTTCCTCACCCATCTCGCCGAGATCGTGGGGCCGCAAGCGCGCTTCGTGCATCAGGGCATGACCTCATCCGACGTGCTCGACACCTGCCTCAACGTGCAACTGGTGCGCGCCGCCGATCTCCTGATCGCCGACGTCGATGCGCTGATGGCGGCGCTCAAGCGCCGCGCGTTCGAGCACAAGATGACGCCGACCATCGGCCGTTCCCATGGCATCCATGCCGAGCCCACGACCTTCGGCCTCAAGCTCGCCTACGCCTATGCCGAATTCTTCCGCGCCAAGGAGCGGCTCATTTGCGCGCGCACCGAGGTTGCGACCTGCGCCATTTCCGGAGCGGTCGGCACGTTCGCGCAGGTCGATCCGCGGGTCGAGGAGCACGTGGCCGACGCCATGGGCCTTGCCGTCGAGCCGATCTCCACGCAGGTCATCCCGCGCGACCGGCATGCCATGTACTTCGCCACGCTGGGTGTGGTCGCCGCCTCGGTCGAGCGGCTTGCCACCGAGATTCGCCACCTGCAGCGCACCGAGGTGCTCGAGGCCGAGGAGTTCTTTTCCGAGGGGCAGAAGGGCTCCTCCGCCATGCCGCACAAGCGCAATCCCGTTCTCTCCGAGAACATCACCGGGCTCGCGCGCATGGTGCGCGCCTACGTCACGCCGGCGCTGGAGAACGTGTCGCTCTGGCACGAGCGCGACATCTCGCACTCCTCGGTCGAGCGCATGACCGCCCCCGACGCGACGGTGACACTGGACTTCGCGCTCGTGCGGCTCACCTCGATTATCGACAAGCTCGTGGTCTATCCCGCCAACATGCAAAAAAATCTCGAACGGCTCGGCGGACTGATCCACTCGCAGCGGGTGCTGATTGCGCTCACCCAAAAGGGCGTGGCGCGCGAGGATGCCTACGCCATCGTGCAGCGCAACGCCATGCGGG
>DASQXF010000353.1:0-2930 GCA_035639895.1 Xanthobacteraceae bacterium | reverse complement strand
CCCTTCGTGGCGACGACCGTGAGCGCGCACGGGCTCTCGGCGAAATGGCTGTTCCAGACGTCGAGGAATTCCGGCAGGTCGTCGATGTCGGTGAGATAGACCTGCGCCTTGATGGCGTTGCGCAGCGAGCTGCCGCCGGCTTCCAGCGCCGGCTTCAACCGTCCGGTGATGAGAAACTCGGCCTGCAGGCGAATGTCGGTTCCGTTCCACACCGCATTGGGCGGCCGGTAGGCTTTCGGGTCGAGCCCGGTCATCGCCTCGTTGTTCGGCATCTGCCCGGCGACGAAAACATAGTCACCGCAGACCAGCGAGGCGACGAAGCCGGAATGCTGCGGCACCGGCACGCCTTCCGGACGCGCCGGCTTCGGCTCGCGGCCCTCGCCGGGCAGCACCGCGAGCATCGACACATCCATGTTGGCGCCCTGCACCAGCAGTTCTTCCATCAGCACCGAGGTGCTCGGCGGCACGTAATCGCCCAACATCGCCTTGCGCGCCCGCTGATACGGGTTCACGCATTCGGCCCGTGGATAATATTGATCCACACGCACGATATGGCGCAGGTCGCCGCCTTCCGCGGCGATCAGCTTGGCGAAGCGGGCATAGAGAAAATCGCCCTCGCGGCGATAGCGCGGAGCGCCGCCGAGCGGCAGTCCCGGCGTGCCCGCCACCGGCGCCGCGATCCCGTGCGTGAAATCGGTCGCCTCGTGTCCGGTGAAGAACAGCCATGGCCCGGCGCGCATGCCTTGGGCGAATTCGATCTCGGTTTGACCGATGCGCACCGGAGCGATCGGCGTGACCTCGGCCATGCGGCACCTCCTCACATGATTTTATGAGCGAAGCGACATCGCGTGCCAGACGAGCGATGCGCGAGAGAGGGAATGTCGGGGCGAGATTGGCAAGCGGCCATCGCCAAGTCCACTGGTTTGACAGCTATTCCCGCGAACTCTAACGTTTGCTCGCACACGCCTTGCGCCCTCGGAGGCAGGTTTGCTCCGCGTCGAGAACGTGCGGAAAGTATTCGAATCCGCGCGCGGCAATTACGTCGCGCTCGACGGCGTCTCGCTCGATATCGTCGACGGCGAATTCCTCTGCCTGCTGGGACCGTCGGGGTGCGGCAAGTCCACCCTGCTCAACATCCTGGCCGGGTTCGAGCCGGCCACGGCCGGCAACGTGACGGCGAACGGCGCGCCGGTGACCGGCGCCGGCCGCGACCGGGTGATGTTCTTCCAGGACGCCGGCTCGGCGCTGTTTCCCTGGCTCACGGCGGAGGAGAACGTGTGCTTCGGCCTGCGCGTGCGCAACGTCCCGAAGATAGAGTGGAGCGCGATCGTCGACAAATATCTGCAAATGGTCGAGCTCGACCGCCATCGCCACAAGTTTCCCGCCGAGCTGTCCGGCGGCATGCGCCAGCGGCTGCAGATCGCCCGTGCGCTCGCGGTGGAGCCGGCGGTGCTGCTCATGGACGAGCCGTTCGCCGCGCTCGACGCGCTGACGCGCCGGCGCATGCATTCGGTGCTGCTCGAAATCTGGCAGCGCACCGGCAAGACCATCGTCTTCGTTACCCATGACATCGCCGAGGCGATCGCGCTGGGGGACCGCATCGGCATGATGTCGGTTGGACCGCGCTCGGTGATCACCAAGGTGCTCGACATCGACTTGCCGCGCCCACGCGACCTCGGCAACCCGCAGGTGGCGCGCCTGTTCAGCGAGATCGAGGCCCTGCTCGCGCCTGATCTCGCCCGATCCGATGAGCTCGCAAACTGAGAAAACGACTGCATGATCCAGCGAAGGCGATCGTGATGACAGTCGAGACCACGTGGCAAGGTGTAGACGGGTGGTGAACGTTCCGGACAGCAGGGCGGCTCGCTACGCGGCGCGCTCCTGGGCGGGCGTGCCGCTGCGCGCGCTGCGCGAGTTCGCCGGGAGAGGCAACAAGCGCGCACTCCTGCTCACCATCGCCTCGCTCCTCATTGCATTTCTCGGCTGGCAGTTCCTGTCCACTTTCGTGTTCAACCCGTTTCTCATCCCGCCGCCGGTGGAGGTCATCCGCACGGCTATTCCGATGCTGGCGAGCGGCGAGATCCTCGCCGACATATCGATCAGCATGACCCGGATACTCGTCGGCTTCCTGACCGGTTCTCTGGTCGGCGTGGTCATGGGCGTCCTGCTCGGACGCATCCGCCTGCTGCACGACCTGCTCGACCCGATCATCGAGCTGTTGCGCTATCTCTCGCCCACGGCGATGATTCCGATCGCCGTTATCTGGTTCGGCATCGGCGAGATGTCGAAGTACTTTCTCATTTTCTGGGGTACGTTCTTCATCGTCATCATCAATACGGTGGCCGGGGTGTGGCGGGCGCCGATCGCGCGGCAACGCGCCGCGGAATGCCTCGGCGCCAACCGGCTGCAGATCTTCGTGCTGGTGGTGATCCCGTCGGCGGTGCCGTACATCGTCACCGGCATGCGGGTGGCGATGGCGTCCTCGTTCATGAGCATCATTCCCGCCGAGATTCTCGCCGCCGATTCCGGGATCGGCTATCTGTTGCAGAAATCTTCGATGCTGCTGCAGACCAATCGCATCTTCGTCGCGTTGGTGACCATCTGCCTGCTCGGCTTCGCGGTCGATCGGCTGTTCCGCCTGTTCGTCGACCGCGTGCTGGCGCGCTACATGGCATTCGTATCGGTGAGCTGAAACGGGAGGGAACTTATGTTCGACTTGAGGACACTTTTCGCGGCGGCCGCAGCCGGTAGCGCGTTCGTGCTCGGCACGGCAATGAGCCAGGCGCAGCCGGCGCCGTTGAAGATGACCCTGTTCGGCCAACCTTCGGTCAACAACGACGCGATCTGGATGGCGTTTGAGAAAGGCTTCTATCAGCAGGAGGGGCTGGACGTGACCTACCGGCTGTTCCCGTCGGGAACGACCGCGTTCC
>DASQXF010000352.1:0-9812 GCA_035639895.1 Xanthobacteraceae bacterium | reverse complement strand
AAATTGCTGTTGATGCGGGCCGGCTTGAAAGCCGCCTGCGCGTTGCCGAGCAGATAGGCGACCGATTCTGCGGCCTCGTAAGGCGATTGCACGCCAACAACAAGTTCGAGGTTCTTGCGGCGAGCGTCATACCAGGCAAGGCCGCTTTCCGGCTCGAGAAACATCGGGTCGACCGACTGCGTCTCGAATTCGCGCTCGAGCACCAAGAGTGCCGGATTGTTGGCTGCGAGTTCCGCGCGGATCTTTTCCCCATAGCTGGCGGCTTCGGCATAGGCTTGCCCGGTTGGGAGCGGGAGTCGTGCCCAGACCGGGCGCCCCGAGCTCTCGAAGAACCCCGGACTAACCCAGCCGTTTTTGACCGGGGAGTAGACGTCGGGCGCGTCCGGGGTCGGCCCGCCCACGCGCGTGAAACGAAACTGGGCGTAGTTGGGCATTTTGACCGGGCCGGTTTCCGCACCGAATTTCACGACAGCTGCGTCGCGCAGCGCGAGACGCGCCTGATCGAAGGTGTCGAAATCCTCGAAGATCAACAGCGCCACCGGCTGACCCAGATAAAGCGGCGTCTTGCCAACCGGGCAAAGCAGGTCGCCAGTATAGAATTCCGGCACGCGTATGCCGGTTCGCGCGAGGTCGGCGGCGGTCACCACCACGGAAGGCTTCAACGCACCGCTCAGGCGCGAAAGGTCGAGCCCGGTGTAAACGTATGTTGCCTCCTGCGCCCGGATGAGCAAGGCGTGCGAAGTGGCTGACGGCCAACCCGGAAGATCGGCGCCGCGAAAATCGGCCGCGTAGAGCTTGGCTCCTGTTACCTTGGCGACGCCGTCGATGCGCCCTACACCCGTTGCAGCGGGGTTCCAGGCTTGTCTTCCGGGAAGCGTCTCGCGCGCCGCGAATCCGGGTTCCTCAGCTAAAGCCAAACGCGACAGGCTAAGGGCGATGCCGCTCGCCGTCACCCATTTCACGAACTCGCGTCGTGATGGCTGCATGCTTATCCCTCTTGGTGGTGTCATCGGCGAGAGTCGATCCCTAAATGACCAGCACGCCGCTCGGCTGCCTCGATAACGCTCTCAATGCTCGTCGACGCCCGGCTCTCGCTCCGGTGCGCAATTATTGCTCATGGAAGATCGGCCAGCGATGTGGGTCCGGACCCCGGCGTGATCAGGGTCGGCCACTGTTTCGAGCCGAACGGCACGGCGGGCGGAAGAAACGGCTTCATGCCGCGCTTCTCGGCTTCGGCGATGATCGCCGCGCGCGCATCGCCGCCCATCAGCTCGTAGTCCATCAGGTAATAATTGCCGAAGAACAGGGCGCCCACCGACCGATCGGCGATGATGCGAGTAAGAGAGGTGAGCATGTCATCCGGAGTCGTCGTGAATGAGATCGTTTCGATCAGCATGAGCCGCTCGTTGATCGCCTCCGGCCCGAAATACTGCGCGAGCACGCTGAACAAGATGTTGTTTTGCCGTGCCACATAGATGGTGTTGCTGGCGGCGTAGGTCTTGTCCCAATCATTGCCGAGCATCGTCTTCCATTCGCCGATCACGTTCATCCAGTGGCCGACTTGGGTCTGCGCCGCCCAAGCAATGTTCCGCTTGAGCAAGGGGCCCTGCTTTTTCGCGAATTCTTGTAGCGCCGCGAGCGAGATCGAGCCTTTCGCCAGGCAGTCGTCCATGAACGCGACGTTGTTCTCGAGGACGATCCGACTGTTGCTTCGCCAATCGGCCGGCATCGGAGTGGCGTCGAGGCCGTCGAGGGCGGACTTCATGCGGGCGCGATAAGCGGCCATCGAGCTGCGCCAGGATTGGTTGGCGGCATTGTCGAGATAAGGAGTCACGATCTCGGTCAGCGCCATCGTACTGTGGCCGACCGATTTGAGCAGTTGATAGACGATGGGCACTGAAGGGCCCTCGAGCGGAGCCATGCCCGGCCGATAGAGGATGAACCGGCCGCCCGCGCCGGAGAATAGCCCCAGGATGATCGGATGCTTGTTCAGAATGTTCGCTTGAAAGACCCTGGCGGCATCATCATAGAGTTCGAACATCATGGTATTGAGCGCCAGCACGTTCTTCGTCGCCGTGTCGGCCGGGCTCGAGAGCGGGCGCCCCTCAATCGGTGCCATGTACGAGGGCAGGGATTGAGCGTTTGCCGCGGAGCCAAGCGCCAGCAGCATGATCGACGTCATCGCTGCATAGGCGCAGCGTGTCAGGAGCGACTCAGTTTGCATGATGACCCTCTTAAGCGCGCCGTTAGGTCTGCCGGCCAGTACGCAACCGCGTCGGGGTGAGTAACCAGCTTTTGTCGCAGGCAGATTCGGCGCAGGTGGTTGCCGGTCGTTTGGTTAGCGGCTGACGACTAGCAAGGCGCGCGCAACGGCGCAACCTCGGCTTTGGATACTTTCAGAGCTTGACGCGCAGGACATGCGCCAGCTCGCCGACGATGCCACGACGGAACAGCAGCACGCAAATGACGAAGATGACGCCTTGCACGACGAAGACCCATTGGCCGATCGTGGTCAGGTAATTTTCGAGCGTGACCATGAAAAAGGCGCCCGCGACCGGCCCGAACAACGTGCCCAGTCCGCCAACTAACGTCATGAGAATGACTTCGCCGGACATCGGCCAGTCCACGTCGGTCAATGAGGCAAGCTGAAACACGAGTGCCTTCGTTGCTCCTGCTACGCCGGCAAACGTCGCCGACAGCACGAACGCAACCAGCTTGTACCGCTCGCTCCTGTAACCGAGCGAAATCGCCCGGGGCTCGTTCTCGCGTATGGCCTTGAGCACTTCGCCGAAGGGCGAGTTGATGATGCGATAGATCAACAGGAAGCAGCCGAGGAAAATAACCAGCACTGTCACGTACATGTTGGTTTGGTCGGCAAGGTCGATAAAGCCGAACAGCTTTCCGCGCGGCACCGCCTGGATGCCGTCTTCGCCGTGAGTGAACGGTGCCTGGACGGCGAAAAAGTACATCATCTGCGCCAATGCCAGCGTGATCATGGCAAAATAGATGCCTTGCCGGCGAATCGCGAGCGCGCCGACAATCGTGCCGAGCCCGGCCGCGCTGACGGCCCCCGCGAGGATCGCGAGCTCGGGCGGGAGCCCCCAGACCTTGGCGGCATGCGCGCTGATATAGCTTGCCCATCCAAAGAACAGTGCATGGCCGAAAGAGAGCAGTCCGACATAGCCGATCAGCAGGTTGAATGCGCATGCGAACAGCGCAAAGCACAGCGCCTTCATCAGGAACACCGGATAGGCAAAGACCGGCGCGATAACGAGCAGGCAGGCCATGATCACGAATGCGAGCGCCTCGCTGTGGGCGCGCAGCGCATGTTCTCTGCCTAGCTGCGCAACGCGCTGCACGCTACGCGCTCCTTCCGAACAGGCCGGCCGGCCGGATCAAAAGAACGATTGCCATGATGATGAAGATCACGGTGTTGGACGCTTCGGGAAAGAAGACTTTCGTTAGTCCCTCGATGAGACCCAAGCCGAATCCGGTCAGGATCGCGCCCATGATCGAGCCCATGCCGCCGATCACGACCACCGCGAACACCACGATGATGAGGTTCGCACCCATTTGCGGGCTCACGTTGTAGACCGGCGCCGCCATCACGCCCGCAAGTGCCGCCAGCGCAACGCCGAAGCCATAGGTGAGCGTAATCATGCGCGGCACGTTGATGCCGAAGGCACGAACGAGGTTCGGGTTCTCGGTCGCAGCGCGCAGATAGGAGCCGAGCTTCGTGCGCTCTATGACGAACCAGGTGGTCAGGCACACGGCGAGCGAGAACACCACCACCCACGCGCGATAGTTCGGCAGGAACATGAACCCGAGATTCTGCCCGCCTTGCAGCACCGGGGGAACGGAATAGGGCAGACCTGAGGAGCCGAAGAAATTGCGGAAGGTGCCCTCCAGGATGAGCGCGAGCCCGAACGTGAGCAGTAATCCATAAAGGTGATCGAGTTTATAGAGCCATTGCAGAAACAGCCGCTCGATGATGATGCCCGTTATTCCGACGACGAGCGGCGCGAGCACGATCGCCCACCAGTAGCCAAGTCCGGCATATTGCAGGAGAAAGTATGCGGTGAAGGCGCCCAGCATGTACTGGGCGCCGTGCGTAAAGTTGATGATGTTGAGCATGCCGAAGATGACGGCAAGCCCAAGGCTGAGCAGCGCGTAGAACGAGCCATTGATGAGACCGATGAGCAGCTGGCCGAACAAGGCCTGCGAGCTGATGCCGAACAGTTCGAACATGGCCGATCACATCGTTGGCCGGGGAACGCAAGCGCTCCCCGGACCTCGCCGGAGTCGGCGCGTCAGCTCTTCGCCAACGGGCAGCCCCCCTCCGCCAAGGGGCGGAAGGCCTCGTCCGCCGGGATCGTGGCGCGGAGTTTGTAATAATCCCACCGGGCCTTGGATTCGGACGGCTTCTTGACTTCGAAGAGATACATGGGATGGATTTTCCGGCCGTCGGCGCGCACCACGCCCTTACCGAAGAGCTTGTCGTCGGTCGGCATCTCCTTCATTTTCGCCACGACTGCTTTGCCGTCGGCATCGCTCTTGAGCGCCTCGACTGCTTTGAGATAGTGCGTGACCGCCGAGTAGACGCCGGCATGGATCATCGTCGGATGCACGCCCTTGTCCTGAGGCGCGAATTTTTTCGCGAATTCGCGGTTGGCGTCGTTGAGATCCCAATACCAGGCTTCGGTCATGATCAGGCCTTGCGCGGTCTGCAATCCGAGCGCGTGCACGTCGGTGATGAATGCCAGCAAGGCTGCGAGGTTCTGGCCGCCCTGAGTGATGCCGAACTCGGATGCCTGCTTGATGGAATTGATGGTATCGGCGCCGGCGTTGGCAAGCCCAACGATTTTGGCCTTAGAGGCCTGCGCTTGCAGCAGGAATGATGAGAAGTCCGTGCCCGGGAACGGATGGCGCACTTTTCCGAGGACCTTGCCGCCGTTCTTCTCGACCACCGCTGCGGTATCGCGTTCCAGCGCGTGGCCGAAGGCATAATCGGCGGTCAGGAAGAACCACGTGTCGCCGCCGGTCTTCACGATCGCTTTTCCGGTCCCGTTGGCGAGCGCCCACGTATCATAGGTCCAGTGGATCGTGTTGGGGGTGCATTTAGGACCAGTCAGGTCCGACGCCGCCGCGCCGGAGACGAGAAATACCTTGTTCTTGTCGCGTACGATTTCGTTCACTGCGAGCGCCACCGAGGAGGTCGGCACGTCGACGATCACGTCAACCTTGTCGACGTCGATCCAGGTCCGCACCACGTTCGAGCCGACGTCCGGCTTGTTCTGATGGTCGGCGCCGACGATTTCGACCTTCATGCCTTTTGCGGCGGCGCCGAAATCCTCCACCGCCATCCGTGCCGCGATGACGGAGCCCTGCCCGCTCAGATCGGAGTAGGTCCCCGACATGTCGTTCATGACCCCGATCTTGATCGTTCCATCCGTGTACTGCGCCTGCGCGGACCCGCATGCAAATACAGCCGCGAGCGCCGCGAGACTGATCAGCCGTTTCATATGGCATTCCTCCTGTTGACGACTTTGCACCCCGGCATTTCGAATTCACACGCCTAGATACTCGTGCAGCTTGTCGAGATTGGCTTCGAGCTCGGCATTGGCGAACCGGTCGACGATGCGGCCATTCTCCATGACGTAGTGGCGATCCGCAACCGTCGAAGCGAAGCGAAAATTCTGCTCCACCAGCAGGATTGTGAAACCCTGCTGCTTGAGCATGCCAATCGTCTTGCCGATCTGCTCGATGATGACCGGGGCAAGACCCTCTGTCGGCTCGTCGAGGAGGAGTAGGCGAGCGCCGGTGCGCAGGATCCGGCCGATGGCGAGCATTTGCTGCTCGCCGCCGGAAAGCTTCGTACCTTGACTCGATAGCCGCTCCTGGAGATTGGGGAACAACTCGAAAATCCGTGCGAGTTCGAGCCCGCCGGGCTGCACCTTCGGCGGCAACAAAAGGTTTTCCTCGACGCTGAGACTGGCAAAAATTCCACGCTCTTCCGGACAGAACGCAATGCCGAGGCGCGCAATCCGGTCGCTGGTCAGCCCGATGAGTTCTTTGCCCTCATAGCGCACCGACCCGGTGCGCTGACCGACGATGCCCATGATTGATTTGAGCGTGGTGGTTTTGCCGGCGCCATTGCGGCCAAGCAGCGTCGCCACCTCGCCGGCGAACACCTCGAACGTGGCGCCGTGGAGCACATGGGATTCGCCGTACCAGGCTTGCAGCCGCTCGACGGCGAGCAAAGGTGCGGCGGTTGGACTAAGCATGGCCGACTCCGAGATAGGCTTCGCGCACCAGCGGGTCGGCGGAAACCGTCTTGTAGTCGCCCTCGGCGAGCACTCGGCCGCGCGTGAGTACGGTGATGCGATTGGACAGGTTGGCGACCACGCTAAGGTTATGCTCGACCATCAGCACCGTCCGCTCTGCAGCGACGGACTTGATGAGTGCGCTGATGCGATCGATGTCTTCGTGCCCCATCCCAGCCATGGGTTCGTCGAGCAGCAACATTTCCGGATCGAGCGCCAGAGTGGTTGCGATCTCCAGAGCGCGCTTGCGGCCGTACGGCAATTCCACCGCAGGCCAATGGGCGAACGACGATAAGCCCACGTCGGCAATGAGCGCCATCGCCCGTTCGTTGAATACGTCGAGCACGCGTTTGGAGCGCCAAAAGTCGAACGAGGCGCCACGCTGCCGCTGCAGCGCCACGCGCACGTTTTCCAGCACCGTCAAGTGCGGGAAAACGGCCGAGATCTGGAAAGACCGCACCAGCCCGAGCCGCGCCACTCCGGCGGGAGCCAGGGCCGTGATGTCACGCCCCTTGTAAACGATACGTCCACGGGTCGGATGCATGAACTTGGTCAGGAGATTGAAGCAGGTGGTCTTGCCGGCGCCGTTTGGGCCGATCAGCGCATGAATCGTGCCGCGCGCAACGCGCAGGTTGACGCCGTTGACCGCAACGAAGCCGGCAAATTCCTTGGTAAGATTCTCAGTCTCGAGGATGAAGTCGTCACTCACGAGGCGCGCGCCCTGCTGGTAGGCCGTAGTGTTAGCACGTTCGCAACGCGTTCAGCAAAACGACCGGCTTGCGGCGGCCAGTCGCAAGACCAGAAAATGGGCAGGGTATCGAGGCGCGAAGCTGCCGGATGGCACGCGAAGCAAGCTGCGGGCTGTGGGCCCTCCTGCGGCCCCTTCCTGAAGCTTTCCCCCATTCCTATGTAGTGGCAAAGTAGCGGGTGCGACCGCCGATTCTGCTTGAGCGGACCGGCGTCTGCCGTATCGGTGGAGCACTAGCCTTGCGTCTCCTCGTGATCGAGGACGATCCCGATCTCAATCGACAGCTTGCGACCGCGCTGATCGATGCGGGCTACGTGGTCGATCGCGCCTTTGACGGCGAAGAGGGCCACTTTCTCGGCGAAACCGAACCGTACGACGCGGTCATCCTGGATATCGGACTGCCGAAGATGGACGGCATCTCGGTTCTCGAGGCTTGGCGCCGCGCCGGCCGCTCCATGCCGGTCCTCATCCTGACCGCACGCGACCGCTGGAGCGACAAGGTCCAGGGTTTCGACGCCGGCGCCGACGACTATGTCGCAAAGCCCTTCCATCTTGAGGAAGTTCTCGCGCGCATCCGCGCGCTGTTGCGGCGTTCGGCCGGCCACGCCAAGAGCGAGCTCAATTGCGGCGCCGTGCGCCTCGACACCCGCAGCGGGCGCGTGACGGTCAACGGCAATCCGGTCAAACTCACCTCCCACGAATATCGTCTGCTCTCCTATCTTATGCATCATACCGGCCGCGTGGTCTCGCGCAGCGAACTCGTCGAGCATCTTTACGACCAGGACTTCGATCGCGACTCCAATACCATCGAGGTATTCGTCGGCCGCGTGCGCAGAAAGCTTGGCGTCGACATCATCCAGACCGTTCGCGGGCTTGGCTATATGCTCGCGCCACCGAGCAATGCGTCTTAATTCACTCGCGCTTCGGCTGTTCTTCTCGGCAACCACATGGACGGTGGTGATTCTCGCCGTCACCGGGGTGGTGCTGTCGTCGATCTACCGTACGGCTGTGGAGCATGCCTTCGACCGACGGCTGGGCGTGTACCTGCGCAGCTTGGCCGCCGACGTCGCGACGCCGGGAGAGGATGCGGGCAAGTTCCCACAGTCGATCGGAGAGCCGCTGTTCGATCTGCCGCTCTCCGGCTGGTATTGGCAAGTGACGCGGCTCGACGTTCCGACCCGCGATGTGCGTTCGTCTCGCTCGTTGTGGGATGCGACCTTGCCTCCGTTTGGCGATGCCAGCGCCGCATCGGTCGCGGGGGGCACGCGGCAGGGTTACGCGGAGGGCCCCGAGGGCCAGCAGTTGCGCATCGTTGAGCAAACCGTCGATCTCGGGGACGAGGGACGTTACCTCGTGGCTGTTGCCGGCGATCCAGCGGAAATCGATGAGGAGATCCACGGCTTCGACAGCGCGCTCGTCATCACCTTCGGAGTGCTGGCGATCGTATTGCTGCTGACCACCACTTTCCAAGTCCGTTTTGGCCTGGCGCCGCTCAAACGCATCTCCGAAGGTCTGGCCGCCATCCGCTCCGGCGCTGCGGAGCGGCTCGAAGGTGCCTTCCCCGTGGAGATCGCACCGCTCGCGCGCGAAACGAACGCGCTGATTGATGCCAATCGCGAGATCGTTGCGCGCGCACGCACCCATGTCGGCAACCTCGCGCATGCGTTGAAGACGCCGATCTCGGTCATGCTGAACGAGGCAACAAGTCACGGCAACAACCCGTTTGCCCTGAAGGTACGCGAGCAGACCGAGATCATGCGCGATCAAGTCACGCGTCACCTCGAGCGCGCCCGATTGGCCGCCCGCGTTGCGGCAATCGGTACCCTCACCGAGGTCGGTTCGGTTGTTACAGCGCTCGCGCGCACAATGGAAAAGATTTACCAGCATCGCGGCATCGCCATCGATGTCGACGCGCCGGAGGGCGCCCGGTTCCGTGGCGAGCAGCAGGACCTCGAAGAAATGGTTGGCAATCTTGTCGACAATGCCTGCAAATGGGCGCAGTCGCGGGTGGCGATCGGAGCGTTCTCGGAGAAACCGGATCCGCGAGACGATCGCCGCACCATACGCATCGTGGTCGATGACGACGGCCCGGGACTTTCCCCGCAGCAACGCGAACAAGTTGCCCGCCGCGGCCGTCGTCTCGACGAGACGAAGCCGGGGTCGGGGCTCGGGCTTTCGATCGTGGTGGAGCTTGCCAGCCTCTATGGCGGCAGCCTGACGCTCGGCACCGCACCGATCGGCGGGCTGCGTGCGGAGCTGATGCTGCCCGGGGCGTGACTGTAGGTCTTAACAAACCATTAAAGCCTGCCGGGAACAGAGTTTCGCCCCAATTTTGGCCATTAACTCGAGGGGCCGGCATGGCCGAGGGGGGCCGCCGGCCTGTTCAGGTCACTGACAGACCACGTGGGGGCTTGAGACATGTCTTTCGTTCGGCTGATTGCTGCCGCGCTCGCTGCGCTGTCGATGGCGTCGTGCGCCGGCACTCCCGAGACCGGCCAAGGACCGAGGGAAAACACGGGCACGCTCGTCGGCGCGGTCGCCGGCGGCCTGATCGGCTCGCAGTTCGGTGGTGGCACCGGCGAGCGCATCGCGGCTGGTCTCGCTGGCGCGGCGATCGGCGGCCTCATCGGCAATCGTATTGGCGCCGGGATGGACGACGATGACAAGCGGCGCGCGTATGCGGCGCAGATGCAGGCGCTCGAATCCGGAAAGTCGGGAACGGCGGTGGCGTGGAAGAATCC
>DASQXF010000351.1:0-3920 GCA_035639895.1 Xanthobacteraceae bacterium | reverse complement strand
TTGCGCAGCGAGCCGATGACAGCGCTGCGTAAGCTCACGATCTCCGCCTTCTCTCCGGGGGCCGAATAGCCGTAGCGGGTGGCATGCACGGCATCGAAGCGGGCTTTGATGCCGTCGCGATCGTGGGCCTCAAACAGTCCGAGCGGCAGTTCGACGGTGACCGCGTGCTCCTGCCCGACATAGCGCATGTCCGCCGAACGGCAGACCTCGATGCTCGCGAGAGCAATATCGCTGCGCTGCACGGCTTCCCGGCCGCGCCGCTCCATCTCGGCATAAATGGTCTCCATGGCGGCAAACGACGCGTCGGCAAGCGGCGTGAACCAGGTTTTCACGAAATCGCGCCGCAGCTCGGCGACCAGCATGCCATAGGCGGAAAAGTGGCCGGGAGCGCGCGGGACGACCACTTTGGCAATGCGCAGTTCCCGCGCGACCATCGCTGCGTGCAACGGGCCGGCGCCGCCATAGGCAACGAGGGTGAAATCGGCGGCATCGAGCCCGCGCTCGGTCGTGACCCAGCGCACCATGTGCGACATTTTGGTGGTGGCGATGCGGAGAATGCCGTCGGCCGCGGCGACGAGATCGAGACCGAGCGGTTTAGCCACCCGGGCTTCGAGCGCGCGCCTTGCGCCATCGATGTCGAGCTTGATCTCGCCGCCGAGAAAACGGTCGGCGCTCAGCCGTCCGAGAATGAGATTGGCATCGGTGATGGTGGGCTCGGTGCCACCGAGTCCGTAGCACACCGGGCCAGGCTGGGCGCCCGCGCTTTCCGGCCCAACGTGCAGCGCGCCCATATCCGCGCGTGCGATCGAGCCGCCGCCGGTGCCGACCTCCTGGATATCGATCATCGGGATCTGCACCGGCAGCCCGGTGGCATAGCCGCCGATGAGCGCGCTCCCGGTCATCAGCACGTTGCCATCATGAATGACGCCGGCCTTGGCCGTGGTGCCGCCCATGTCGAAGGCGATCGCGTTCGTGAGCCCAATGCTGTCGCATAACGCCTTGGTGCCGATGACGCCGGCAGCGGGTCCGGACTCCAGCATCCGAATGCACGCGCTTTGCGCCTCCGCCACCCCGAACAGGCCGCCGGTCGATTGCACGATGAGAAAATCGCCGTCGAAGCCGGCGGCCTCGAGATGCTCACCCATTTCGCCGAGATAGCTGCGCACGCGCGGGCCGAGATAAGCATTCGCCGCCGCGGTCGAGGTGCGCTCGAACTCGCGGTATTCCTGCGACAGCTCGTGCGACGCGGTGACGAAGAGATGCGGGTGGGCTTCCTCGACGATCTCTTTCGCGCGCTGCTCGTGCGCGGGATTGCGGTAGGAGTGCAGGAACAGGATGGCGATCGCCTGTACTCCCTGGCGGACCGCATCGGCCACGGCCGCGCGTACTTGCTCCTCGTCGAGCGCAATGAGCACTTTGCCTTGTGCATCCATGCGCTCGCGGATTTCGTAGCGCAGGTCGCGCTCGATCAGCGGCTGGTGGCGGCGGAAGAAGAGGTTGTAGGACTCCGGCCGATTGACGCGGCCGATCTCGTAGATATCGCGGAAGCCTTGCGTGGTGAGGAGCGCGCAAGATGCTCCCGTCCGCTCCAAAATGGTGTTGATCGCAACGGTCGTCCCATGAAGGAAAAGCCGCGCGGCGGAGAACTGGGCGCCGGCCTTCGTCACTCCGGTCTCGACGCCGGTGACGAGCCGCGCCGGAGTGGTGAGCGTCTTTCCGAGGCGGAGCTCTCCGGTGGTCTCGTCGAAGGCGGCCACGTCGGTGAACGTTCCGCCCACGTCGGCCGCCAGCCGAATTCCACCCGACTCCATCGTGTTCAAACCGAAGCTCCGGCTGGCTTGTCGGCGAGGCTTGCGTGTCTTTCTATCTCGGCGGCTTTCGCGCGCAGGAGAGGAACCACCTCGCCGGTAAACAGACCGATCGATCGGAGGGCTTCATCGAGCGTCAAGTCGCCGAACGCGAATTGCCCTACCACGTAATTGCAACCGGTGGCGCTAAGCTGTGAGGAGAGGAATTCGGCGACGGTCGCCGGCGAGCCGGCGATACCCTGCCCGCGCTCCATGACGAGATCGAACGTCGGCGGCCGGGGATGCGATTGCGCGCGTCCGTGCCGGCGGAAGAGGTGGGTAAAACTCGCGTGCCAGACGAGATAGGCCCGGCGCGCCAGTGCGAGTGCCGCGCCGTCACTTGGCGCAACGACGATGAAGCGGCCGAGCCCGAGCTTGGGCAATGCGGCGCCGCGTTCATGAACGTGCGCCCAGACCGTGCGATAGCGCTCGATGGCGAGCCGGGTTTCCCTCGTCGGATCGAGACTGACGACGTTGAGCCCGCGGCGCGCGGCGCGCTCGGCGCTCTCGGGCGCGTGCAGCCCATACCAGATCGGGGGATGCGGTTTCTGCAGCGGCTCGAGCTCCATCGGCACCCCACTGAAGGAAAACCGCCGGCCTTCGAAGTCCAGCACCTTGTGGGTCAATCCCTTGATCACGAGCTCGACCGCCTCTGCGTAGATCTCCTGCGCGTCCCGCGGATCGACGCCGTAATACTCGAGCTCGATCGGCGCGGCGCCGCGCCCGAAGCCGATGTCGAGCCGCCCGCCGCTTAACTGGTCGAGCATGCAGATTTCCTCGATCAGCCGCAGGGGATGGTGGAGCGGCATCGGCCAGACCAGGGGCCCGAAGCGCAGGCGCGTGGTGCGCTCCGCCAGGGCGGCAAGAAACACGCTCGGCGAGGGTGCCATGCCGAGCGGCGTCGAATGGTGTTCGGCGAGATGGTACGCGTAAAAGCCGGCGCGATCGTAGGCCTCGGCGATTTTGAGCCGGTCCTCGTAGTAGTCGGCGAGCGGGCCGCCGTAGCGGTCGAGGTGATCGAATACGCCGAATTCCATCTGCTGTGCGGCCCCTCCCATGCGTCGACTGGGATGGCACCCATCTTGATCATTTGCGCAGGCGAGGCAACCGCAACAATTTCCGGGAAGCCTTCCTGAAGCGTGCCGATTTGTCACGAATCGTCGTGCATCCTTCGCTATCTTCCTGCGCGATTCCAACAGGAGCTGGAGGAGCCATGACGCTGGCCTGGGCCTATCTCATTGTCGCCGGATTATTCGAAATCGGTTGGCCCATCGGGCTCAAATGGGCACAAGCACCGGGGAAGCTCATCATCGGCGTTATCGTGGCCGTGGTGTCGATGGCGCTGAGCGGCGTCTTGCTGTATCTGGCGCAGCGCGAAATTGAGCTCGGCACCTCGTATGCGGTCTGGACCGGCATCGGTGCCGCGGGAACGTTCCTCGTGGGGGTCTGGTTCTTCGGCGATCCCGCGAGCCTAGGCCGCTGGCTCGGCGCTGCTCTCATCATCGCCGGCGTCGCCACGCTCAAGCTCGCGCACTAAGCGCGAGGGATGCGTTTTGAAGGGCATGACGAGTTGTTTGCGCATGACGGATGACTTAGCCTTTGCAACGTTTTCCTGTGGCGGAGTTTTTCGATGCAGCTCGCCAGAATCCATATCCTCGCCGCGCCGATTGCCCTCGCCGCTCTTGCCGCGGTTGGGCCGCCGTCCGCTTCGGCCGGGCCGAGATTGCGCTGGCGATGGAACGCGGCGAGATCGACGGCGCCTGCGGCTGGGACTGGGCAAGCTTCAAGTCGCAGCGCCCCGATTGGATCCGCGACAATAAAGTCAATCTGCTGGTGCAGGTCGGGCTCGAGCCGAATGCCGAGCTCACGCGTATGGGCGTTCCATCCGTCTTCAAATACGTGACCGATGAAGCGGACCGCAAAGTCGTCGAGCTCATCATCAGCCAGCAGGTGTTCCAGCGCTCCTATATCGCCCCGCCCGGCCTGCCGGCGGAGCCGCTCGAGGCGCTGCGCTCCGGCTTCGACGCCACCGTGCGCGACCGGGAATTTCTCAGCGATGCGGAGACCATCCGC
>DASQXF010000350.1:0-6919 GCA_035639895.1 Xanthobacteraceae bacterium | reverse complement strand
CACGCAGATCGTGCTCGAGGATCTGCCTGCGGCGCCGAGCGAGGCGGCATTGTCGAATCTCACGCTGCTCGACCGCCAACAGGCGTTCGGCTACACGCAGGAAGACTTGCGCATCCTGATGTCGCCGATGGCGATCCAGGGTGAGGAGGCGGTCGGCTCCATGGGCAACGACACGCCGATCTCGGCGCTGTCCGACAAGCCCAAACTGCTGTTCACCTATTTCAAGCAGAACTTCGCGCAGGTCACCAACCCGCCGATCGATCCGATCCGCGAGGAATTGGTCATGAGCCTCGTCTCGATCATCGGACCGCGGCCGAACCTGTTCGATCTGGAGGGCTCATCGCGCCTCAAGCGGCTCGAGGTGCGTCAGCCGATTCTGACGGACGCGGACCTCGAGAAGATCCGCGCCATTTCCGAAGTCGGCGACGGTCATTTCAAATCCCGCATCCTCGACACCACTTGGCCCGCCGAACTCGGCGCCGCCGGGTTGAAGGACGCGCTCGACAGGCTGTGCGTGCGCGCCGAGGCGGCCGTGCGAGAAGGCATCAACATCATCATCCTCTCCGATCGCCGCGCGGGGCCGGAGAACGTTCCGATGCCGTCGCTGCTCGCCTGCGCGGCGGTGCATCATCACCTCATCCGCCAGGGCCTGCGCACCTCGGTCGGACTCGTGGTCGAATCGGGCGAGCCGCGCGAAGTCCATCACTTCTGCTGTCTGGCCGGCTACGGCGCAGAGGCGATCAATCCCTATCTCGCCTTCGAGACGCTGCGCGCCATGCGGGACAAGCTGCCGCAAAAGCTCGACGATAAGGAGATCGTCAAGCGCTACATCAAGTCGATCGACAAGGGTATTCTCAAGGTGATGTCCAAGATGGGCATCTCCACCTACCAGTCCTATTGCGGTGCGCAGATTTTCGACGCGGTCGGGCTCCAGTCGGATTTCGTCGCCGAATATTTCACCGGAACCGCGACGCGAATCGAAGGCGTAGGGCTCGGCCAAATCGCCGAGGAGACGGTGCGGCGGCACCGCGAAGCCTTCAGCGATGTGCCGATCTATCGCGATGCGTTGGACGTCGGCGGTGAATACCAGTTTCGCATACGTGGCGAGGAGCACGCCTGGACCGCAGCGACGGTCTCGGCGCTCCAGCACGCGGTGCGCGGCAATCTCCCCGAGCAGTATCGCGCCTATGCCCAAATCTGCAACGAGCAATCGGAGCGGCTGCTCACGATCCGCGGGCTGTTTCGACTCAAATCCGCGCAAGAGGACGCACGCAAGCCGGTAGCGATCGATGAGGTCGAGCCGGCCGCGGGCATCGTGCGTCGATTCTCCACCGGCGCCATGTCGTTCGGCTCGATCTCGCGCGAAGCCCATACCACGCTCGCCATCGCCATGAACCGTATCGGCGGCAAGTCGAATACCGGCGAGGGCGGCGAGGAGGCCGATCGATTCAAGCCTCTGCCGAACGGCGATTCCATGCGCTCGGCGATCAAGCAGGTCGCTTCCGGCCGCTTCGGTGTGACGACGGAATATCTCGTCAACTCCGACATGATGCAGATCAAGATGGCGCAGGGCGCCAAGCCCGGCGAAGGCGGCCAGCTCCCCGGGCACAAGGTCGACAAGATCATTGCCAAGGTGCGCCACTCGACGCCCGGGGTCGGCTTGATCTCGCCGCCGCCGCATCACGACATCTACTCAATCGAAGACCTTGCGCAGCTGATCTTCGACCTAAAGAACGTCAATCCGGATGGGCTGGTATCGGTGAAGCTCGTTTCCGAGGTCGGCGTCGGAACCGTGGCAGCCGGCGTCTCCAAGGCGCGCGCCGATCACGTGACCATCGCCGGCTTCGAAGGCGGGACCGGCGCCTCGCCGCTCACGTCCATCAAACACGCCGGCTCGCCCTGGGAGATCGGCCTCGCCGAAACCCATCAGACCCTGGTCGCCAACCGGCTGCGCGGACGCATCTCGGTGCAGGTCGACGGCGGCATACGCACGGGACGCGACGTCGTGGTCGGCGCGCTGCTCGGCGCCGACGAATTCGGCTTCTCGACCGCCCCGTTGATCGCCGCGGGCTGCATCATGATGCGGGTATGCCACCTCAACACCTGCCCAGTGGGGGTGGCGACCCAGGATCCGGTGCTGCGCAAGCGTTTCAGAGGCGCTCCCGAGCACATCATCAATTATTTCTTCTTCGTCGCCGAAGAGGTGCGCGAACTGATGGCCGAATTGGGCTATCGCACATTCAACGAAATGATCGGCCAGATGCAAATGCTCGACAAGCGCCAGGTTATCGAGCACTGGAAGGCCAAGGGACTGGACTTCTCCAGGCTGTTTTTCAAACCCGAGGCCCCGCAAGGTGTGGCGATCTACAATTGCGAGCCACAGGACCACAAAATTCGGGACATCCTCGACCGCAAACTGATCGCCGAAGCGCAGCCCGCGCTCGATCGCGGCACGCCGGTGCGCATCGCGAGCCCGATCAAGAACACGGAACGCACGGTCGGCGCCATGCTGTCGGGCGAGATCGCCAAGCGTTATGGACACGAGGGGCTACCCCACGACACCATCAACGTGAAGTTCACCGGCACCGCCGGGCAGAGCTTCGGTGCTTGGCTTGCGCGGGGCGTGACCTTCGAGCTCGAAGGCGACGCCAACGACTACGTCGGCAAAGGGCTGTCCGGCGGCCGCATCATCGCGCGCCCGAGTGACGACGCCGGCATCGTGCCGGAGGAATCGATCATCGTCGGCAACACCGTGCTCTACGGCGCGATCGAAGGCGAATGTTACTTCCGCGGCGTTGCCGGCGAGCGCTTTGCGGTGCGCAATTCCGGCGCCGTGGCCGTGATCGAAGGGGCGGGCGACCATTGCTGCGAATACATGACCGGCGGAGTCGTCGTCGTGCTCGGCCGCACGGGTCGCAACTTTGCGGCCGGCATGTCCGGCGGCATCGCTTACGTGCTTGACGAGGACGGGACGTTTGCGTCGCGCTGCAATCTCGCCATGGTCGAGCTCGAGCCGCTGCCGGAGGAAGAAGAGGCGAGCGAGCGCATCTACCACCAGGCCCACGATCTGGGCTCGCATGGCCGCGTCGACGTCATGGGCGATTTGACGCAAAACGATCTGGAGCGTCTCAACCTCCTGATCGCGCGTCACGCTCGTTTCACCGGCTCCACGGTTGCGCAGAAGATCCTTGCCGAGTGGAAGACATATTGCCCGATGTTCCGCAAGGTGATGCCCGTCGAGTACCGGCGCGCGCTCGCCGAGCTGCAACGGGAGCAGATGGTGGAAGCGGCGGAGTAGCGGGCGTCCGTCGGCCGAAAATGGGCAAGATCACCGGTTTTCTGGAATACGAGCGCGAGGACCGCCACTACGAGCCGGTCGAACAGCGCATCAAGCATTGGCGCGAGTTCGTACGCCCGTTGCCGGAGGCGGAGACCAAGACGCAAGCCGCACGCTGCATGGATTGCGGCATCCCCTATTGCCACACCGGTTGTCCGGTCAACAATCAGATCCCGGACTGGAACGATCTCGTCTATCGCGACGAGTGGGAGGAGGCTGCGCGCAACCTCCATTCCACCAACAACTTCCCTGAAATCACCGGGCGGATCTGCCCGGCGCCGTGCGAGGCCGCCTGCACGCTCAACATCGACGACAACCCCGTCACCATCAAGACGATTGAGTGCGCGATCGCCGACCGCGCCTTCGAGCAGAGCTGGGTCAAGCCGGAGCCCCCGGCGATCAAAACCGGAAAGCGAATTGCGGTCATCGGCTCGGGCCCGGCGGGCATGGCGTGTGCCCAGCAGCTCGCCCGGGTCGGACACGACGTGCACGTGTTCGAGAAGCTCGCGAAGGCCGGTGGGTTGCTGACCTACGGCATCCCCGATTTCAAGATGGAGAAGCACATCGTCGCGCGCCGCGTCGCGCAGATGGAGGCGGAAGGCGTGACCTTCCACTACAACGCCCATGTCGGGGTGAACGTGCCGGCCGATGCCTTGCTCCGCGATTACGACGCGCTCGTGCTCGCGGGCGGCGCCGAGCACAGCCGCGATCTGCCGATTCCAGGCCGCGAGCTCAAGGGCATCCATTTTGCCATGGACTACTTGCCGCAACAGAACCGTCGCGTGAGCGGCGAGCCGCAGGAGGACGAGCCGATCCTCGCCGACGGCAAGCATGTGGTCGTCATCGGCGGCGGCGACACGGGCTCCGACTGTATCGGCACGGCGTTCCGCCAGGGCGCGTTGTCGGTCACCAATTTCGAGATCATGCCGCAGCCGCCGCTGCGCGAGAACAAGATGCTGACATGGCCCGACTGGCCGCTGAAGCTGCGGACGTCATCGAGTCATGAGGAAGGCGTCAAGCGCGACTTCGCAGTGATGACGACGAAATTTTCCGGCGAGAACGGTCAAGTGAAGAAGCTTCATTGCGCGCGCGTCGACGAGAAGATCAAGCCGATTCCCGGGACCGAGTTCGAGATCGATGCCGATCTGGTGCTGCTCGCCATGGGCTTCGTGCATCCCGTGCACAAAGGCATGATCGAGGAGCTCGGGCTCGAACTCGATCCGCGCGGCAACGTCAAGGCCGATACCGTGGCCTATCAGAGCTCCAATCCGAAAATCTTCGCGGCCGGCGATATGCGGCGCGGCCAGTCGCTGGTCGTGTGGGCGATTCGCGAGGGCCGTCAAGCGGCGCACGCCGTCGACAAGTTCTTGATGGGATCGACCGCGTTGCCGCGGTGAAACGTTCGCGAGTGGCGGCTAGCCGCAGCAACTTTGCCCGGCTTTGTTCCGCGCACGATGATTTTTGGTTGGAGTGTCGGCGTCGCGCGTAGGGTGAGCAAAATCGCTTGCGGCACCATCGCCGCGTGGGCCACCAGGGCGTTTACGCCCGTCTTCGACGGGCTATGGCGCGCGCGCTTTTGCCCACGCGAACGGACCAAGCAGCGAGCCTTTGGCCCTACGCCTCTGAAAGCTCGGCTCTAGCGGAAAAAGTTTGGAAAGAAGGACGGCGGGCGCTGCGCGTACGGATTGGGTCGGCGCGGACGCCGCTGGGCGGCCGGTTTCTGCTCCGAGCTTGTGTTCGCCTGGCCGGAATCAGTGCGCGTTGCGCCAGAGGGTGGGGTCGGTTTCGCCGCAGCGTCATCCGGTACCGGCGCAGCCGTGCCCGTATCGGGAATTGCCGGCTGCACGTTGCGCGCGCTGCCGCGTGGCCAGCTGAAATCGTCGGCGCGTCCAGTGGGAGCGGCCGCCGGCTCGCCCTTGCCGAGCCCGCGCGAGCCGGTTGCGTCGAGGGCAGAGGTGC
The DNA here is from genome assembly GCA_035639895.1 of Xanthobacteraceae bacterium. Lineage (GTDB taxonomy): Bacteria > Pseudomonadota > Alphaproteobacteria > Rhizobiales > Xanthobacteraceae > VAZQ01. Next base: position 1,623 of record DASQXF010000350.1, on the reverse strand, counting down.
TGGTGCGCCCGCCGCCGACCAACTCCTCCGGCGCGATCTGCATCGCGGTCAACGGCACCACCGGCCCGGAGGCGGGGCGCTGCGCGGGAGTACCCGGCTTCGCGCCCGGCGATTGCGCGCCGGGGTCCATCGGAAGCGGCAACGCAACCGGCGCGCTTCGGTTGGTGATGCTGCGCTGGATCTCGCGCTCCACGTAATGAGCAAGCTTGCGGGCGCCGAACTTGGTGAAATACACACCGTCGCCCGAGCGCAGTCGTCGTGTCTGCCCTTCGTAGTCCGGCCCCTGGGCCGAGTAACGACCCGCCTCGTCGACGAAGCCGTCCCAAATGTCGACATAAACGATGCCCGCCTTCTCGGCTCGGCTGCGGTAGAGCTCGTTGAGATAAGACGAATCCGCGCTGCTCTTGGTGTTGCGTTGCGACGGCAAGCCAACCCACATCACCGGAACTCCGGCGCTCTTGAGCGCAGCGATGGTGGCGTCGATGCGCTTGATATAGGCGAGCTCCCATTTTTCCGTGTGGAATTCCCACGGCCCGTAGGACGCTTGGCGCGCCTGCTCGGGCGTCATGTTCGCGTGCTCGGCGGCTTGCGGCGCCTCGGCCGGCTGTTGCTCCGGATCGGGAGGAGGCGGCGGCGTTGGCGGCGTGGCGGAGGGAGTGGCCGGCGCCGCCTGCGCATTCGGCTTGGCCGCGCCCGGCCGTGGAGCAGGCGGGGCCTTTTCGCGGATCGTCTGACGATCATTGTTTCCGATCATCATGACGATGAATTTCGGCTTCTCGGCCGCGATGATGTCGCGCGCCACCTGCGGCCATTCGAGATCACGCCGCTGATCGTAGCGGATCAGACCGGAATCGGTGCGGTGCTTGCGCACGACGGCCATATCCGGATTTTCGGAGAAAGCATCTTCAAGCCCGTAGGCCAGCCAGTCCGCATTACCATCGCCCATCACCACGATCGAGGTCGTGGCCTCGGGCTTCTTCTGCGAGGCTGCCGGCGCGCGCGAATAATCGACCGGGGCCTCGCGTTCCTGCCGGTAGGGATCATAGCGCCGCTCATTCCAGCCGCCGCCCCACCCGCCCCAGTTGTTGTTCCAGTTGTTGTTGTATTGCTGCTGGCGCTGCGGGCGACCGCCCCAGTCCCAGAACTGCGCCTGTGCCGGCAACAGCAGCGCAAGACTGATCCCTGCTACTGCGGCGGCCACACCTGCACGGGATATGCTGGGTAAGCCCATAATCACCTGCCGATGGCCCAAATCGCGACGCCGCCGGCGCCGTGTCTTAGGCCTAATATAGTCAAAAAACGTCAACTTGAAGATAGGCCTGGCCGCCCATTTATCGGCTGCGCAGCCGCTCCAGGAGCGCCGCGGAAGCGAACCCATCGGGCACCGCCCCGACCGCCGATTGGAACTGGCGCAGGGCGCTTCGAGTTTTGCCCCCGAGCCGGCCGTCGGCATCGCCCACATCGTAGCCGCGCGCAGAGAGGTGCTGCTGCAGCTCGTAGCGCTCCGCCCGCGTGAGCACGCGTTCGTGCCGTGGCCAAGGCTGCACGAATGGCTCCCCGCCGCGCAGCCGGTCGGCGAGATGACCGATGGCGAGCGCATACGCCTCGGCCGGATTGTACTTC
>DASQXF010000349.1:0-2978 GCA_035639895.1 Xanthobacteraceae bacterium | reverse complement strand
CGCACCGGCTGGCGGCGCAGGTCATCCGCCATCGCGGCGCGCTGATGCCGCGCGCGGCCGCGGCAGTGCATTGAACTAAAGCGCTTTCGTTTTGAATGGAATCACCGAGCGGCAGACTCGGTCTTTACCCTCCCCCTTGTGGGGAGGGTCGCCCGCCGAAGCGCAGCAAGGCGGGCGGGGTGGGGGTCGTGCGATTCCGCGCGAGTGTTGCCTCACAACAAGGACCCCCACCCCCAACCCCTCCCCACAAGGGGGAGGGGAGCAGACCGCGCGCGCGGCCCTAGCCTGCTTCAAGCAACAACGAACTCGCGTCATGGCCGGGCTTGTCATCGCAAGTCGGGTTTACCCGACTTGCGATGCTTCATAATGCGGAACTCGGGCAAGCCCGAGTTCCGGTGCCATCCACGTCCTTCCCGCACCGACCTAGAAAGACGTGGATGCCCGGCACAAGGTTTACACTCGGGCCGGCCGGAGGCCGGACCCGGGTGCCGGGCATGACGCGGGGAATATTGGCCATCGCCGTCGTCCTCATCGCCCTCGTTCCAGCATCCGCGATGGCCGACAATTACCCATCCCGCACGGTAACGGTGGTGGTGCCGTTTCCGGCCGGCGGGTCCGTCGACGGGGTCGCGCGCATCCTGGTGCAGAAGCTCAATGAAACGGTCGGCCAGCACTTCATCGTCGAGAACCGCGCCGGCGGCGCTTCGGGAAACGTCGGCGCCAATGCGGTCGCCAAGGCCGCGCCCGACGGTTACACCCTGCTGGTGTCCGCCTCGGTGCACGTGATCAGTCCGTTCCTCTACAAGAGCGTGCCTTATGACGTCGTGCGCGACTTCACCCCGGTGACGCTGCTGGCCGAGGGGCCGTTGATCGTCAGCACGACGCCGAGCGTAGCGGCGAACAATCTCAAGGATCTCTTCGCGCTCGTGCGCAAGGATCCGCAGAAATACACCTTCGGCGCCACAACCATCGGTTCCGCCAGCCATCTCGCCATCGAACTGCTCAAGCTCGACGCCGGTCTCGATACATTGGTGGTATCCTACAAGGGCACGGCACCGGCGCTCACCGACCTCATGAGCGGGCAAATCCAGCTGCTCGCCGATCCCATGCTCTCCTCGTTGCCGCTGGCGCAAGGCGGCAAGATCAAGGCGCTCGGCATCACCAGCCTCAAGCGCGCGGCCGCGGCGCCGGAGATTCCCACCGTCGCGGAATCCGGCATGAAGGACTTCGCATTCGTGTCGTGGTACGGATTGTGGGGCCCGAAGAACCTGCCCGCCGATATTTCCACCAAGCTACAGACAAATATTGCCAAGGTGCTGGCACTGCCGGACGTGAAGGCGCGGCTCAACGGAATCGGATTTGATCCGATCGGATCGGGCGGGGAACAGTTCGCCACCTACATCCGCGACGAGATGGCGAAATACGAAAAGATCATCAAGGAGGCCAAAATCAAGGTCGAATGACTCTTGTTCCCACAGATCCATCCTGTGTCATTGCCGGGCATGACCAGTGGAGATATCGCCGTTAGCCCTCATTTCTTGCTCAGAAATTCGCGCAAGGTTTCCTTCCGGTCCGAAGTGATGTCGGCGATCCGCCAGCCCATCTTGAGCTTGACCAAAGCAAGGATAATCGTGCGCTGCTCACCCAGACTTTTGAATGACACCGTGGCGCTCGCCTTGTCGGGCGCGGTCTCACGGAGGGCAATGTCGACGGTGTCGATCTCCCAATCCTGCGCATCGATGAAAGGATCGGCGCCGAGCTTGCCCACCTCGCCGCGCGCGTCCTTGCGGTCTTTGATGATGAGCGCAGCGACTTTGGGTTCAAAATAACGTCGCACGGCTGCGTTGCTGTCGAGCGAAACGCCACGTGCGTCCTTGCCTTTGTAGGCAGCATAGATGCCTTCCACGAACGACTTGGCGGAAGGCTCGGCCGCGCTTACACCAACCACCCCGAGGCCGGCGCAGATGATGCAAACCAGAAGGACCTTGAAGCGCATGATCATGGTGCCCGTTCGACGGCAAATGATGTTCGTCTCGGATCGGACTAGCGTATTGTGCGAGCCGTCTCCAGCCGCCAGGGGCGCCCGCAAAGGAGAGGATGAGGGATGAGCCAAGACATCATATACAGCGTCGAGGAGAGCATCGCGACCATCACGCTCAATCGTCCCGAACGAATGAACGCGCTCACGCACGAGCTCGAAACCGAGCTGCATCGTACCTTCGACCGGGCGGACGCCGACCGCGCGGTGCGCGTGATCATTCTCACCGGCGCCGGCCGCGCCTTCTGCGCCGGCTATGACCAGAGCCAAACCGACACCTCCGGCCCACGGCACATCGATCCAAAGGGCAAGTCGCACGCCGATTTCATCGAATTCTGGCAGCGCACCGACGTGGGGCGGGTAGCCCTGTGGACGCATATGTGGCAGCTGGGAAAGCCGGTGATCGCGGCGGTCAACGGCTGGGCCATGGGCGGAGGTTTTTGGTATCAACTCGCCGCCGATATCACCATCGCCTCGGATCAGGCGGTATTCGCGCAGCCCGAGGTTCGCCATATCTCGAACACGACCTTTCTCTTCGGCGCGCTGTGCGGTTGGAAGGCCGCCAACCGGTGGGGGCTTACCGGCGACCATTTCGATGCCCAGGAGGCCCTGCGCATCGGCATGGTGAACGAAGTCGTCCCGCATGATCAGCTCATGATCGCGACGCGCGCGCTCGCCAAACGCATCGCGCTGGTGCCGGAGCCCTCGGTGCGGCTCAACAAAGCGATCACCATGCTGGGTATGCAGGCCGCCGGCGTGTATTCCGGTCTTCTGCTCGAAGGCGCGCTTGGCGCGCTCGCGCACTCGTCCCATAACGAGTTTCGCGAGAAGCTGTTCGAGGCCCAGCGCCAGCACGGGCTCAAGGGCTATCTCGACATGCGCGACGGACCGTTTCAGCCGGAGCCCATGGGGCCGCGCTCGGCGAAAGCACGACAGAAGA
>DASQXF010000348.1:0-4516 GCA_035639895.1 Xanthobacteraceae bacterium | reverse complement strand
GCAGTGACCCACGCCGGCAAGGGTCATCCGCGGATGTCCTCGCTGGCTGCGCTGCCTCAACGGGAGTAGCATCTTCGCTCCCAAGAACCGCTACTCCCGGGAGGATTCCATGACGCATATGCGCAGTGGGAACGCGTTCTGCTTTTGCAGCGCATGCAGTTCGGCGTTCTCGCGCCGCCAGTTTCTCTGCAGCACGGCGGCGACCGCTGCCGCCGCAACCGTGATCAGCGCGAGCGGGCAGACGGCCTCCGCACAGCAGCCTGTGGCCGGGCGGCCGATCCTGATCAAGCGCGGCTGCGTTCTCACACTCGATCGCACCATCGGGGACTTCGAACAGGCCGACGTGCTGGTCGAGGGCGGCAAGGTTTCGGCCGTGCAGCCAAACATCAGCGCCCCCAACTCAGAGGTCATCGACGCCTCGCGGATGATCGTGATGCCGGGCTTCGTGGATACCCATCGCCACATGTGGCAGGGCATTCTGCGCAACGTGCTTCCCGACGGATCGCTCGACGATTACCGTGCCATCGTGCAGCGGACCTTCGGCGCCAAATATACGCCGGACGACGTCTATGCCGGCGACCTCTTCAGCGCGCTGGGTGCCATCGATAGCGGGGTGACCTGCGTTCTCGATTGGTCGCACATCCACAACACGCCAGACCACACGGATGCCGCCATCAAGGCCCTCGCGGAGTCGGGCGTGCGCGCGGTGTTCGCCTACGGCAATCCGCAGAACGAAACCGGCCGGTACTGGGAAATGAAGGGACACAAATTTCCCGAGGACATCGCCCGTCTGCGACAGCAATACTTTTCTAGCGATGATCAACTACTGACACTCTATATGGCTGCGCCATCCGCCTCGCCCGAACTCATTTTGGGCGCGTTCAAGGCTGCCCGCGATGTCGGCGCGCGCATCACGATTCACGTGGGCGTCGGCGAGTTCGGTCGCAGCGCGCTGCTTGAGAAACTTAACGCCGAGAACGCGTTGAAGTCGGATACCACCTATATCCACTGCTGCACGCTCAATGACGCCGAATGGAAACTGATCAAGGACACCGGCGGCACCATCTCCATCGCCGGTTACGTCGAGACATTGATGGGGCACGGCAATCCGCCGATCCAAAAGGCGATCGATACCGGCATTCGTCCCTCGTTGAGCGTCGATGTCGAGACCTCGGTGCCAAACGATTTCTTCCAGCAGATGCGTACGGTCTTCTCCCTGCAGAAGAACGAAGTCTGGGCACGGCGGCTTGCCGGGGACAAGAATGCGCCGAGGTTCCTGACCGTGCGTGAGGTGCTGGAGTTCGCCACGATCGAGGGCGCGCGGGCAAACGGCCTCGACCGCAAGATCGGCACGCTCACGCCAGGCAAGGATGCAGATATCATCTTGTTGCGGACCGATCGGCTCAATGTCATGCCGATGAACAACGCGATCGGTGCGGTGGTCACGAGTATGGGCCCGCAGAACGTCGATACCGTACTCATCGCGGGCAAGGTGATGAAGCGCAACGGGCAACTCGTCGGCGTCGACTTGCCGCGACTTGTCCGGCTCGGCGAGGAGGCGCGCGATCGGCTCTATTCCAATGCTAACGTGAAGAACGCGCGGCTCTAAACATCCGGAGCCCTTGCTGACGTCATCGCCAACAGTTGGGCCGAGCTCACCGCGCAACCGATCGTCGTATGACGGGAGATGTGCATGCGCGCCATGGTGCTGGAGCGGCCGCGCACGCCGCTCGTCATGCACGAGGGGCCGGCGCCGCGGCCGGCGGCGGGCGAAATCCTGATCGATATCGCGGCGTGCGGGGTCTGCCGCACCGATCTGCACGTCGTCGACGGCGAATTGCCGAAGCCGAAACTTCCGATCGTGCCTGGCCACGAGATCGTCGGCCGCGTCGCAGGTACTGGGGCAGGCGTGGCTGGTTTTGCGCTCGGCGAGCGCGTCGGTGTTCCCTGGCTCGGCTCGACCTGCGGGGTGTGCGCCTATTGCAAGAGCGGCCGCGAGAATCTGTGCGATCGCGCGCTCTTTACCGGCTATACGCGCGATGGCGGCTATGCCACGCATGCCCTCGCCGATGCCCGCTACTGCTTTCCCCTGTCGGAACGGCTGGACGACGCGGAACTTGCGCCGTTCTTATGTGCCGGCCTGATCGGCTGGCGCAGCTACCGTATGGCGGGGGCAGGCGCACGAGGGGAGGGGCCCCAAGCGCTCGGCCTCTATGGGTTTGGTGCTGCCGCCCACATTCTGGCGCAAGTCGCGGTCTGGCAGGGCCGCTGCGTCTACGCCTTCACCCGCGCCGGCGATGAGGCGGCGCAAGCTTTTGCAAAATCTCTCGGCGCGGTCTGGGTCGGCGGCTCGGACGAGATGCCCCCCGAGCCGCTCGATGCCGCGATCATCTTCGCGCCGGTCGGCGCGCTCATTCCCTTGGCGCTCAAGGCGGTGAAGAAGGGCGGCCGCGTCGTGTGCGGCGGCATCCACATGTCGGACATTCCGAGCTTTCCCTACCGGCTGCTTTGGGAGGAACGGCACGTCGTTTCGGTGGCCAATCTCACGCGGGCGGACGCACACGAATTTTTGGCGCTGGTGCCGCAGGCGGGCGTGAAGAGCGAAGTGACGCGCTATCCGCTCGAGGCCGCCAACGAGGCGCTTGCCGATCTGCGCGAAGGCCGCCTGCAAGGCGCGGCGGTGCTGATGCCGTAGTGCCGCGCACCGGCTGCTGGCGTGAACGCCGCGTCGAGTCGTGGCTAAGGCCCCGGCTGCGCCGGCTCCGCATGGCCGATCACGCGCTTGACTGACGGAAAGCGCAGGCGTAGTGCGCGCTCCACTTCGTCGACCTTGTCGTGCACGTCTGCGACTTTGAGCAGGGGATCGACGAGGCAGTGGAAATTGACGATCTCGCCGTCGTCGGCCGCACGCACGCGCACATCGTGGATTGCTCCGACGAAGTCGACCTTGTTCGCGATTTCGGTCAGCGCTTCGCGCACCGCCGCGACGCGTTCGGCCGAAGCCTCCCGCCCCGGCTCGTCGAGCGGCTGCAACGGCTCGATATGAGTCTCGACCTCGACCTGCGGTCCCAGCTCCTCACGGATCGCCTCTTCCAGCCCGGTCGCGATATCGTGAGCCGCGCCGAGCGAAAGGGCGCCGTCGACTTCGAGATCGAGGGAGACGGCAAGTCGTCCCTCGATCGCATGCACCGTGACGTGATGAGCTGCGAGCGCGCGGTTGCGCGCTATCACCATGACCCGCTCGAGCACTGTCTCGTCATCGAGCGCACGCGGCTCGGTGGTCACCGACACCTCGGCGCCTGGGCTGTCGGCGCGCACGGCGTCCACGATGCGCTGCTTGAGCGCCGCGACGCGATCGAGCGGCAGGGTGCGGCTGACTGCAACATCGAGATCGACGAACAGCACCGCGCCCACTTTGCGTACACGCAGCCTTTGGATGTCGACCACGCCGGGAACGTGCGTGATAGCGGCTGTGATTTTGTCGGCGGCTCCGGGCGGCGCGGTATCGGTCAGCGCGTCGATGGTGCGCCGGCCGAGCCGCCAGCCTGCGATACAGATGACGACCGACACGACGATCGCTGCCACCGAGTCGGCCGAGGCGTAGCCGAGCGCGATCCCAATGAGCCCGAGCAGCACCGCCAACGAGGACCACATGTCGGAATCGAAATGCAGCGCGTCCGCTTCGAGCGCCTGGCTCGAGGTTTTTTCCGCCGTGCGATAGAGCACGCGCGCGCGCAGGAAATCGACGACGATGGAGAGCAGGATCACGGCGAACGCCCAGGGCGTTGCTTCCACCTCCGGCGGCTCGTCGCTCATGAGCCGTTTGGCCGCCTCCCAGGTCACCACGCCGGCGAGAACGAAGAGCAGCGCGGTCTCGGCAAGCGCGGAAACACTCTCGACCTTGCCATGGCCGTAATGATGTTCGGCGTCGGCGGGCTTGCCCGAAATCCGCACGGCGAAATAGGTCATCACCGTGGCGCCGAGGTCGATCAGCGAGTGGGCCGCCTCCGACAGGAGCGCGAGCGAGCCGCTCATCACCCCGACAACGGCCTTCGCTGTCGTCAAGCCTGCGGAGGCGGCAATAGAGGTGAGCGCAACCTTCTGTTTGACATCCGACATCGTGCGCCTCCGCCTGCGAGGTAGCGATCAGGGCAGCGCGCGTCAATGCAGCGATCGGTTGAACTTCCCGCTGCATTTTTCGGGCATCATGGAAATGCAAACGAGTTGCATGTGATCGCGGCGGATGGGGAGCCCCACCCAGTGAGAGGTCGATAGCGCGGCACCCTGACGTCAACAGGCGCGGGGGTGCAGCACCAACGGCACGCAGATGCCGGGGCATCCGAGGTTCCATTTGCGGCGGTATGGTCGTAGAAGAGCGAACTCGCGACGGGAGCAGCCTCTGAAGCGGCCGCGATTGCGTTTCGCGCGCACATGGAAAAGCGCATGGGATTGAAGGATTTGGATCGCAAATTCGCCATCGCACCGATGATGGAGTGGACGGATCGGCATTGCCGTT
>DASQXF010000347.1:0-2312 GCA_035639895.1 Xanthobacteraceae bacterium | reverse complement strand
GGATCTGCTCGAGCACCGTCTCCGGCTGGTTGAGGTAGTTCGCCGGCGCAATCGCTGCGGCGATCTGTTTGCGGTTTTCGGCCTTATGCGCGAACGCCGTTGCGTCGATGATCGATTTGAGCAGCGCCGCATACGTGTTCGGCATGGTGGTGACGAATTCTTTGGAAGCCACGAACGCGCAGCACGGGTGCCCCTCCCACAATTGCTTCGACAGGATGTGGATGAAGCCGACGCCGTCGTAGACCGCGCGCTGGTTGAACGGATCGGGACCGAGATAGCCGTCGATATTGTCGGCGCGCAGGTTGGCGACCATCTCCGCCGGCGGCACCGCCCGGATCTGGATGTCGGTATCGGGATCAAGTCCGGCTTCGGCGACGTAATAGCGTAAAAGGTAATTGTGCATCGAATAGTCGAACGGCACCGCGAACTTAAAGCCTTTCCAGAGCTTCGGATCGTTCTTGTCCTTGTGCTTGACGGCAAGCGTGATCGCCTGGCCGTTGATGTTCTCGACCGCCGGCATGGTATAGGGGATCGGATTCGAGCCGGCACCCAGCGTGATCGCGAGCGGCATCGGCGAAAGCATGTGGGCGGCGTCATATTCCTTGTTGAGGGTCTTATCGCGAATGACCGCCCATCCCGCGGTCTTGATCACCTCGACGTTCAATCCGTGCTTGCTGTAGAAGCCCATGGGATGCGCCATGATGATGGGCGTGGCGCAGGTGATGGGAATGAATCCGACCTTGAGATCCTTCTTCTCCAGCGCACCGGCTTGCGCGAACACCTCGCTCGCGGTCCTGAGCGGAAAGAGCTGCGAGAGCGCGGCAAGGGCGGTCGAGGCGCCGACTGATTTGAGGAAGGCGCGGCGGGCGCGATCCTTCGGAAATACCGCGCGCATGACGGCGGAGGCGACGACGCCTTCGTAGCGCTTCTCATCGCTCTCCATCCTCTGGACGGGCGCGCAGGCGAGTTGGCGCTGCGCCTCGGACTCGTGCTCGGCCTGGCTGCGGTGGCGCCCGCAGCTGCATCCCGACCGATTGAGCCGACGCTCGGAATCGAAGGGGTTGTCGAAGGTCGACATGACGGCGCGCTCCATCCTTGCGCCGGCGCTGTGCACCGGCATCTGCTCAGCGAATTAGCAATGGCCGTGCCAATCCACCGGATGGGATGGGGGCGGCGATTTCCCGTTTCGACCGAAGCCTGGCAGCCGCAGATCACGATCGAGCGCCTGTTTGTTAGGCAATCGCTGAAGTTTCGAGCAGTGCGGCGCGAAATTCGGCGCGCCTCGGCATCGCGCTGCGCCGTTCGCCTAGCCGTGTAGAATGACTCGACTAGTCCCCACGAAGTGGGGACCGAGGACCACGAACGGCGGCCGTTGCCTGCGCAAACGCCGGTGCGCGCTGAAAGACTTCGGATCAGACCGCAATGAAAAGGCAAGCCAATCGCCGGATCAAAGGCAAAGCCAAGACATCGCGCGCGCGCGCGAGAACGCGTACCGAGCCGACGCGCGCCAGGAGCAAAGCTGCAGGCCGCGATCCGCTCGACGCTTTCGTCGACGCGTCGGCGCATGCGCTCGATCTCGAAATCGATCCGGCCTGGAGGGGCACGGTCAAAGCCAATCTTGCGACGACCTTCGCCCTCGCGGCCCTGTTTGCGGATTTTCCGTTGCCGGACGACGCCGAACCCGCCCCGATCTTCTCGGCCTGAGGATCATTCTAGTGATGCGGAATCAGGACGCGGCAAACTCGGTCTGCTCCCTTCCCCCGCCTGCGAGGAGGGGTGGGGAGAGGGCGGCTGGAAAGGCCCTGTCATGTTGCATGCCCCCTCCCTGTCCCTCCCGCCGAAGTCGGATGTTTCCGACTTCGGCCAGTCAATACAGCGGCCGAACTCGGGTAAACCCGAGTTCGGGTGCACGCGGGGGAGGGGACGATGTGGCGCTGCCCGTGCCGCAACGTCCGGAGAAAATGCGCTGAATGCCTCACATGGACACCGCCTGGGCGCACGCGAGCGACATTGCCGCGGCCGTCTCGGATGGGCGCACTAGCGCGAGCGCGGTCGTGCGTGCGGCGCTCGCACGCATCGCCGTCGACGATACCGTGCTCAACGCGTTCACTGCCGTGCTCGAGGACCGCGCCCTCGCCAAGGCGCGCGCGATCGATGCCGCACGGCTCGAGGGGCGTCCGCTCGGCCCGCTCGCCGGCGTGCCGTTCGCGGTCAAGAACCTGTTCGACATCGCGGGACTGCCGACGCTCGCCGGCTCGAAGATCAATCGCGACCGGACGCCGGCTGAGCGTGACGCCACTCTCGTCGCGCGA
>DASQXF010000346.1:0-8711 GCA_035639895.1 Xanthobacteraceae bacterium | reverse complement strand
CCTGCCTTCGTCATTCCCGCCGAAGTGCGCGAGCTGTGGCGCGGCGCAGGGCGAGCCGGCAGTGCAGCGCAGCAAGCCTGGAACACTCGCCTCAAGGCGGCACCATCAGCGCGTCGCGCCGAATTCGAGCGCCGCATCCGCGGCGAGTTGCCGACGGATAATCTTGCTGCCGCCGTGCGCTCGGTGAAGGAGAAGCTTGCCGCCACGCCGAAAGAGGTTGCCACCCGCGCCGCGTCGGAGATGGCGCTCGAAGCGCTGACCGCGGCGGTGCCGGAGATGATCGGCGGCTCGGCCGACCTGACCGGTTCCAACAATACCAAGCCCAAAGGCATGAGCGTGTTCTCGGCCGCAAACTATTCGGGCCGCTTCATCCATTATGGCGTGCGCGAGCACGCCATGGCCGCGGCGATGAACGGCATGGCATTGCACGGCGGTGTCATTCCCTATTCCGGCACGTTCCTCGTGTTCTCCGATTATTGCCGTCCGGCGATCCGCCTAGCCGCGCTCGCCGGCGAACGCGTCATCCACGTGATGACCCACGATTCGATCGGGCTCGGCGAAGACGGGCCCACGCACCAACCGGTCGAGCATCTCGCCGCGCTGCGCGCCATTCCGAATCTCTATGTCTTCCGCCCATGCGATGCGGTGGAGACAATCGAATGTTGGCAGCTTGCGCTGCAGAGGTCGCAATCGCCGAGCGTTCTCGCGCTTACGCGACAGAACTTGCCGCAGTTGCGCCTTGCGTTTGAGGAGACCAACCGCTGCGCCGCCGGCGCCTACGAGATCGTCGCTGCGGAGAACGAGGCCGACGTGTCGCTGTTCGCGACCGGTTCCGAAGTATCAATCGCGGTCGAGGCCTGCAAGTTGCTGCGCGAACGCGGCGTCGCTGCGCGCGTGGTGTCGGTCCCCTGCTTCGAGCTTTTGCGCGAGCGTCCCGCGGCCGAGCGGCAGAAAATTATCGGCACCGCGAAGGTCAAGGTCGCGGTCGAGGCAGCGGTGCGACAAGGCTGGGACGAGATCATCGGCTCGAACGGTGCCTTTGTCGGGATGACGACATTCGGGGCGAGCGCGCCCTACAAGGACCTCTACAGGCATTTCGGCATTACATCGGACAAGGTTGCGGAGGCGGCGTTGAGCAAACTCGGCAAGTCTTAACGGCCGCGCCGAGCATCCCTATCTAGTGTCTCATGAGCTAGCGTGTTCAACGTCTCATGCGCCCGCGTAGCGCTAAAGCCGCGCGACAGCCCGTGGAGGGGAGCCAAGGAGCCGCAAATGTCAGTTCGGGTCGGTATCAACGGGTTCGGCCGCATCGGCCGCAACGTGCTGCGCGCCATCGCCGAAGCCGGGCGCAGCGATATCGAGGTGGTTGGCGTCAACGATCTCGCCCCGGTGGAGACCAATGCACATCTGTTGCGTTTCGATTCTGTGCACGGCCGCTTTCCCGGCGAGGTCACGGTCAAGGGCGACGCGATCAACATCGGCAACGGCCCGATCAAGGTGACCGCCATCAAAGACCCGACAACTTTGCCGTGGAAGGAACTCGGCGTCGATGTTGCGCTCGAATGCACGGGCATCTTTACGTCGAAGGACAAGGCGTCGGCGCACCTTACCGCGGGTGCCAGGTGCGTCCTCATCTCAGCGCCCGCGGACGGCGTCGACCTCACGGTCGTGTATGGCGTCAATCACGACAAACTCACGAAAGAGCACAAGGTCGTCTCCAACGCCTCGTGCACCACCAATTGCCTGGCGCCGGTGGCGAAGGTGCTCAACGACGCGGTCGGAATCGACAAAGGTTTTATGACGACCGTGCACTCCTACACCAACGACCAGCCCTCGCTCGACCAGGTGCACAAGGATCTCTACCGGGCGCGCGCCGCGGCCATCAACATGATCCCGACCTCAACGGGCGCGGCAAAAGCCGTCGGGTTGGTGCTGCCGGAACTCGCGGGCAAGCTCGACGGTGTCGCGATCCGCGTGCCGACACCGAACGTCTCGGTGGTCGACTTGAAATTCGTCGCGAGGCGCGCCACCACGAAGGATGAGATCAACGGCGCCGTGAAACGCGCCGCCGAGCAGCAGCTCAAGGGCATTCTCGGCTATACCGAGGCACCCAACGTCTCCAGCGATTTCAACCACGATGCGCACTCATCCATGTTCGCGCTGGACCAGACCAAGGTGATGGATGGCACGCTGGTGCGGGTGATGTCGTGGTACGACAACGAATGGGGCTTCTCCAACCGGATGGTCGACACCGCGGTTGCGATGGGTAAGCTGATCTGAACCCGCCGGCAATGAGCGAAGTTGTTGCCCAGGTTTGGGTGCGGGCGACCGCGCGCACAGGCGGCTGACATGTTCCGAACACTCGACGACGTCGACGTCAGGGGCAAGCGCGTGCTCGTGCGCGTCGATCTCAACGTGCCGGTCGAGAACGGCAAGGTCGCGGACACAACCCGCATCGAGCGGGTCGCTCCCACGATCAGGGAGATTGCGGATAAGGGCGGCAAGGCGATCTTGCTCTCCCATTTCGGACGCCCGAAAGGGCCCGATCCGACACAGTCGCTCAAGCTCGTCGCGCCGGCGATCGCCGCCGTTCTCAAGCGCCCGGTCGCCTTCGCCGAGGATTGCATCGGGGAGAAGGCCGCCGCCGCGGTGAACGCCATGAAGCCGGGCGACATCCTGTGCCTCGAGAACACCCGCTTTCATCGGGGCGAGGAGCGCAACGATCCGGATTTTGTCGCGCAACTAGCCGCGCTCGGCGACATCTTCGTCAACGACGCCTTCTCGGCGGCGCACCGCGCCCATGCCTCGGTGGAAGGGCTCGCCCGCAGACTGCCGAGCTATGCCGGCCGCGCCATGCAGGATGAACTCGAAGCGCTCACGAAGGTCTTGCAGACGCCGGTGCGCCCGCTCGCGGCGATCGTCGGCGGCGCCAAGGTGTCGACCAAGCTCGATCTGCTCGGCAATCTGCTCGCCAAAGTGGATATCCTGATCATCGGCGGCGGCATGGCCAATACGTTTATCGCCGCATGCGGACATTCCGTGGGTAAATCGTTGTGCGAGCGCGATCTCCTGCGGACCGCACACGACATCATGGACCAGGCGAAATCCAACGGTCGTGAAATCGTGCTACCGGTCGATGCGGTAGTTGCCAAAGAGTTCGCCGCCAACGCGCCCTCGCGCGTGGTCGCGCTTGACGGCGTGGGCGACGACGAGATGATCCTCGATATTGGTCCGCGCAGCATCGAGCATGTCTGCTCCGTGCTTGCCCGCGTGAAGACGCTGGTCTGGAATGGGCCGTTCGGCGCGTTCGAACTCGAGCCTTTCGATACGGGCACGGTCGAGATCGCGGAAGCCGCGGCGGAACTCACGGCCGCCGGGAAAATTGTAACGGTGGCAGGCGGCGGTGATACGGTGGCGGCGCTCAACGCCGCCGGGGCGGCCGATCGCCTCACCTACGTCTCAACCGCCGGCGGCGCCTTCCTCGAATGGCTGGAAGGCAAACCTTTGCCGGGCGTCGAGGTGCTGAGGGTCAGATGAGCAACCGATGCAACGATACACCCTTTGCAACGGCGCAAAGAGGCGGCAAAATTGCTCATGAATGCGCAACGTGACGAAGGAGGTCGTGATGAACCTCGCTGAACTCAACAAGGTCGCCGAGGCCATGGTCGCGCCGGGCCGCGGCATTCTCGCCGCCGACGAGTCGACAGGCACCATCAAGAAGCGCTTCGATTCCATCGGGGTGGAATCGACCGCCGATAATCGCCGCAATTATCGCGAACTGCTGTTTCGCTCGTCGGACGCCATGTCGAAATATATTTCCGGCGTCATCCTCTACGACGAAACCATTCGCCAGAACGCCAAGGACGGCACTCCACTGGTCAAGCTAATCGCAAACTCGGGAGCGATCCCGGGGATCAAGGTCGACAAGAGCACGAAGCCATTACCGTTCTGCCCCGGCGAAGTGATCACCGAGGGGCTGGATGGTCTGCGCGAACGCCTCGTGGAGTATCGCGGGCTCGGCGCCAAGTTCGCGAAGTGGCGCGCGGTGATCGATATCGGCCCCGGCATCCCGAGCTACGCCGCGATCATGACCAACGCGAATGCGCTCGGGCGCTATGCCGCGCTTTGTCAGGAGCAAGATATCGTGCCGATCGTCGAGCCGGAGGTGCTGATGGACGGCGATCACGACGCGGACCGCTGCTACGTCGTCACCGAGTGGTTGCTCAAGACCGTGTTCGAGCAGCTTTACTATCAGAAAGTGGCGCTCGAAGGCATGGTGCTCAAGCCGAACATGGTGGTGGCGGGCAAAAAGGCGAAGAACCGCGCCGGCGTCGACGAGGTCGCCGAGAAAACGGTGCGACTGCTCAAGGCCTGCGTTCCAGCCGCGGTCCCCGGCATCGCTTTCCTCTCCGGCGGCCAGTCGGACGAGGAGGCGACCGCGCATCTTGATGCCATGAACCGGATCAGCGGCCTGCCGTGGCGGCTCACGTTCAGTTACGGCCGCGCGCTGCAAGCGGCGCCGCAAAAGGCTTGGTCGGGGAAGAGCGAAAACGTCGCCGCTGCTCAGCGCGCCTTCATCCATCGCGCGATGATGAACAGTCTGGCGACGCGCGGACAGTGGAAGCAGGACTTGGAAAAGAAGGCGGCCTAAATCGCCCATTCCGTCGGCGCGTGTCGCCCGCCGGCTTCGCGCGCCGACCCGTTGCCGCTCCGCGGGTGCGCCAACGAGTGCCGTCACTGGAGCAGCCGCTTGCGACGTGACCTTACTTCGCCGCGATACGGCTCAACTTTTACCGTCTCGTAGGATTGAGGCTCTATAAGTGCCCCCAAACTGCCCGATTGCGGGGGCAATCGATACCCCATGGCGTCCCGAGAAAAACCGGCCGAACCGAGGCGCCCTGCTGCGCGCCTTTATCTCGTGACCCCGCAGGATCCTGCCGGGTTGGCGGAGCGACTCGCCGAAGCGCTCGCCGCGGCTGACGTCGCCGCCGTGCTGCTGCGTCTGCCGCAGGGTGACGAGCGCGCGCGGATCGACCACGCCAAGGCGCTCGCGCCGACCGTGCAGAACAAGGGCGCGGCGCTGCTCCTCGACGGGCATGCCGATCTCGCCGTGCGCGCCGGCGCCGATGGCGCCCATCTCGGCGGCGTCGAAGCACTCACGGCCGCGCTACCGATGCTCAAGCCTGCGTGCATCGCCGGGTGCGGCCGACTTACCACCCGGCACGATGCCATGCTCGCGGGCGAAGCCGGCGCCGATTACGTCATGTTCGGCGAGCCCGACCCGACGGGTCGTCGGCCCTCGTTCAACGCCGTCGCGGAGCGCGTGGCGTGGTGGGCCGAGCTGTTCGAAATCCCCTGCGTCGGGTTTGCTGCCTCGCTCGACGAGGTGGAGCCGCTGGCAGCGGCCGGCGCGGATTTCGTCGCCGTCGGAGAGTGCATCTTCGCCGACCAACGCGGGGACGCCGCCGCGGTTGCGGACGCGGCACAACGACTCGTGGTTGCGGAGACGATCGCATGACATGCGTGCGGTACGCCGCGGCCGCGCTATTGGCGCTCGCGTCCTCGGTCGGCGTCATCGCGTCCGCCACTGCGCAGACGCCCAGCCAACCTGCCCCGCCCATGATGCAGCCTGCGGCCAAACCGGCCGCAAAATCGCTCAAGCCTGCGGCGACGACGCAGGCGGCAGCCGCCCGCGAGCCCGATCTCGCCTACGGCGCCTACCAACGCGGCTACTACGTCACCGCTTTTGCGACCGCGACCCGTCGCGTCGAGGATCTCAAGGACGTGAAGGCGATGACGCTCCTGGGCGAGCTCTACGCCAACGGCGTGGGCATCGATCGCGACGACAAGAAAGCGGCCGATTGGTATCGGCTGGCCGCCGAGCGGGGCGATCGCGAGGCGATGTTCGCGCTGGCCATGATGCATTTCAGCGGGCGCATCGAGTCCGCCAACCGCGAGGAGGGCGCAAAGCTGCTCGCCGCGGCCGCCAAGCTCGGTCACGCTGCCGCCGCCTATAATCTCGGCCTCCTTTACATCGAAGGCCAACTCTTCCCGCAGAATTTCGCGCGCGCCGCCGAGTTCTTCCGCAGCGCCGCCGAGGTCGGCAGTCCGGAAGCGCAATACGCGCTGGCGACCCTCTACAAGGAGGGCCGCGGCGTGCCCAAGGACCTACTCGAGGCGGTGCGGCTCTTGGCCGCCGCTTCGCTCGCCGATAACACTGACGCCCAGGTCGAGTATGCCATTGCGCTGTTCAACGGAACGGGCGTGGCCAAGAACGAGCGGCTGGCGGCGACCCTGTTGGCGAAGGCCGCGCGCAAGGGCAATCCCGTCGCGCAAAATCGTCTCGCCAACATTCTCGCGGTCGGGCGCGGCGCGAACGCCAACCCGGTACAGGCCATCAAATGGCACATTATCGCCAAGGCAGGCGGTGTGAGCGATATCCCGCTCGATGCTTTCGTGGAGCAGCAGCCGCCGGACATCCGCGCCGCCGGCGAGAAAGCGGCGAAACCTTGGGTCGACGCGCTCAAGGAACAGCGCCAGTCGCGCTCTTGACGCGAAGCGTCGCTACAGGCAGACCCCACGTTTGACGCCACGCCCGCTCGAGCGGGCATAATGCACTCATCGCGGGGTTCCCCGCGCACTCGACCATGCTCCGCTCCGCTCTCCTCAACGTGATGATCAAGGCCGCGCGCAAAGCGAGCCGCACGCTCAAGCGCGATTTCGGCGAAGTCGAGCACTTGCAATCCTCGCTCAAGGGGCCGGCGAATTTCGTCACCGCTGCCGATCAGCGCGCCGAGGAGATCTTGCGCGAGGAGCTCGAGCTTGCGCGCCCGGGCTACGGCTTTCTCGGCGAGGAAGGCGGCGCGCGCGAAGGCAGCGACAAGACCCACCGCTGGATCGTCGATCCGCTCGACGGCACGCTGAACTTCCTCCACGGCATTCCGCACTTTGCGATCTCGATCGGGCTCGAGCGGGAAGGCACGATGGTCGCGGGGCTAGTCTACAATCCGGTCACCGACGAGCTTTTCACCGCCGAGCGCGGCAAGGGCGCCTTCCTCAACGACCAGCGGCTGCGGGTCGCGGCGCGCAAACGGCTCGACGACGCGGTGGTCGCCTGCGCGCTGCCGCATCCCAGCCGTGGCGATGTGGAACTCACGCGCAGCGAGCACGGCACCGTGCAGGACCGGGTTGCCGGATTGCGGCGGCTGGGGGCAGCCGCGCTTGATCTCGCTTGGGTCGCCGCCGGTCGTCTCGATGCTTATTGGGAGCGCGGCCTCTCGCCTTGGGACATGGCGGCGGGCATCGCGCTGGTGCGCGAAGCCGGAGGCTTCGTGACCGACCTCGACGGACGCGACGAGATGATCAAGACCGGCGGCATTCTCGCCGCGAACGAGGAGATTCACCGGCAGATGCTGCGGGCGCTCAAGGACGCGCCAGGGGCCCTGTCCGTCGGCCGGCGCTCCTCGGCATGAAACATGCGCCTTAGGGCAGCGCCCGCTGTCCCGCTCCCTCGACGATCAGTTCGCAAGCGGCTCGCCGGCGAGTCGCGCCCTTGCGACGGCAGCCGGTTCCGCAGGGCAACGCGCCATCGCGCGGCGCCGGCGAGACGCGAATTAACCCGCTAGGCAGCGACGATTTCGCGATTTCGGTATGTGCAAACCGCCCGATGGCGGCCCGGCGACCCTCCCTCGGCGGCGCTCCTTCTTCCTTCCGCCGCGGCGCTGCCTTATTGTGAGTCGAGTGAGGGGCGCTGATTCATGGCGCAAGAGATCGATCCCTTTAAGCTGTCCTCGCCCCGGATTTTTCTCATCCGGATGGTGGTATTTCTCACCCTGTGCGCGCTCGTCGTGATCGTGCTCTACAAGCAGATTTGGACCGCGTTTCTCGCCAATGCCGTCCTCAATGCCTTGATCATCGGCGTGCTCTTGATCGGCATCGCACTCGCTTTCCGGCAGGTCATCCGTCTGTTCCCCGAAATTGATTGGGTGAACGGCTTCCGGCTCGCCGACCCCGGCCTCGCGGTGGAACGTCCGCCAGTATTGCTTGCGCCCATGGCCGTGCTGCTGCGCGACCGCATCGGCCGTATGGCGATTTCCGCCCAGATGATGCGCGGCATCCTCGATTCGATCGCCGCCCGCTTGGATGAAGCGCGCGATACATCGCGCTACATGACCGGCCTGCTCGTGTTCCTCGGCCTGCTCGGCACGTTTTGGGGCCTGATCGAGACCATGGGCTCGGTCGGCAACGTGATCAACAGCCTCAAGCCAGGTGGCGATGCCGCCACCATATTCGAGTCGCTCAAGGAGGGTCTTGCCGCTCCGCTCGGCGGGATCGGAATCGCGTTCTCGGCATCGCTGTTCGGACTTGCCGGCTCGCTCGTGCTCGGGTTTCTCGACCTGCAGACCAGCCAGGCGCAGAACCGCTTCTACACCGAGCTCGAGGACTGGCTCTCCACCACCGTGCGTGACCTCGGCGTGGGTGGCGACGCCGCCGCGCCCGCATCGGGCGCGGTACCGGGCGACCTGCGAATAGCCATCGAGCGGCTGCGGGAGGCCATCAGCGATGGGAGCTCGCGGGCTGCCACGACCGCCATGGCCAATCTCGCAGAAGCAATCCAGGGGCTGGTACATCACATGCGCAACGAGCAGCAGATGATCCGCGACTGGGTCGAGTCGCAGGCGCAGCAGCATCGCGAGGTGCGCCGCCTGCTG
>DASQXF010000345.1:0-4710 GCA_035639895.1 Xanthobacteraceae bacterium | reverse complement strand
GGGCTACGGCCCCGACGGTCCTTATGCGCAGCGGCCCGGCCAAGATCTGCTCGCGCAGGCACTGTTCGGGCTGATGGCGATCACCGGTCAACCAGCGACCGGGCCGCGGCCGGTCGGGGTCTCCGCGGTCGACCACCACGGGGCCGCGCTGTTCGCCATGGGAATCCTCGCCGCGCTACTGCGGCGGGAGCGCACCGGCAAGGGCTGTCGCGTCGACGCAAGCCTCATGCAGGCCGCGCTCGACCTGCAGGCGGAGTCGCTTACCGCCTGGCTCAATGCTGCAAATCGGCCGGCGAGCGTGAGCGCGCGTCCTCACGTCGCGGGCTGGTACTATCCCGCCCCATACGGCGTCTATGCGACGCGCAACGGCCACATCGCCGTATCGCTTTGCCCGTTGCAGCGACTGGCTGAAGCGATCGAAGAGCCGCAGCTGGCCTCCTTCTCCGATAAAGACGCGTGGAGGCGGCAGGACGAGATCAGCGAGATCATCGCCGCACGGCTGAAGAGCGGCGCCACGGAGGACTGGGCCGAGCACATGGAACGGGCGCAAATCTGGCACGCGCGCGTGCAAGGCTATGCCGATCTCCTCGAGGATCCGCAGGTGAACCATGTGCAAGCGCTGGTGACGATTAAAGGCGTAGGCGAAAGCGGCGCCCCGGTCACGCTGGTCAACCATCCCGTGCGCTATGATGGTGAGGCGGCGGCCATTCGCCTCGCGCCGCAACGGCTCGGCGCGCAGACCAAGGACATTCTCGTCGAACTTGGTTTCGGGGAGGCCGAGATTGCGGCGTTCGCCCGTGACGGCGTCGTGCGCCTCGATGACAGGTAATGCCTTTGCCTCGCCTCATTCTCGCGAAAGCGGGTATCGAGGATAAACTGTGTCCCCGTAACTGCGACGGTCGCGCACCGCTACGCAGCAGCCTCCGGTAGACATAATGCAGGACTTCTTCGTCAAGGTCGGGGACAGCGTCAGCTTTGCCAAGACGGTCGGCGAGACCGACATCTATCTCTTTGCCGGGATCACGGGGGATTTCTCGGTGAATCACGTCAACGAGCAATACATGGCGCGCTCGAAATACGGCCGGCGCATCGCGCATGGCGCGCTGATCGTGGGCTACATGTCGACGTGCTCCACGATGATGATCGAGAAATGCCAAGGTGCCACGCTGCAGACGACACCGGTGTCGCTGGGCTACGACCGCGTGCGTTTCCTCGCTCCTGTGTTCATCGGCGACACGGTTACGCTCACTTACACCATCGCCGAGGTCGATCCGCAAAAGGGCCAATCGCTCGCCGACATCGGCGTCGTCAATCAGGACGGCGTGCTGGTGGCGGTCGCGCGCCACATCCTGCGCTGGGTCAAGAACACGCCGGACGATTAGCCCATGCGCCTCAAGGACAAGGTCTGCCTCATCACTGGCGGCGGTTCCGGCATCGGCCGCGCCACCGCGCTGCTGTTCGCCGACGAAGGGGCGCGGCTCGTGGTCGGCGACAAGCGCAACGCGCAAAGGGTGGCTGCCGAATGCGCCGCCAAGGGCGCGCAGGCCATTGCAGTCGACGCCGACGTGGCGCGCAGCGCCGACGTCAAGCGCATGATCGAAGCGACGGTGGGGCGATTTCATCGCCTCGATGTCCTCGTCAACAATGCCGGCTATGGCATCACGGGAAGCGTCGTTGAGACGGACGAAGACGCCTGGGACGCGCTGATGGCGGTCAATGTGCGCGGCGTGTTCCTTTGCTGCAAATACGCGATCCCCGTGATGAAAAGGAGCGGCGGCGGCACCATCGTCAACACCGCGTCGGTCGTCGCTGCCGTCGGCATTGCCAATCGCGCGGCCTATTGCGCCTCTAAAGGGGCAGTGGCCGCGCTGACGCGGGCGATCGCCATCGATCACGTCGCCGACGGCATCCGCTGCAACGCGATCGCACCGGGAACGATCGACACGCCCTATTTCGACGACATCCTTGCGAAGAGCGCCGATCGCGAAGCCGCGCGCAAGGCGCTGGCGGCGCGGCAGCTCCTCGGCCGCCTCGGCACGCCCGAGGAGATCGCGGCCGGAATCCTGTTTCTCGCCAGCGACGAGAGCCGCTTCGCCACGGGGACGATCCTCACCTTGGACGGCGGCATGACCGCGCAGTAGGGCGTCCGATGGTTTCGAAACCCCTGGTGATGTGGCCGATCAGCTACAGCGCCCTACCCAATGCCGTTGCATAATGCGCTGGCCATCACGCGGGGGCGTGGTCATGCAGAAATCGCTGCTAGCAACGGCCGCGCTGATTGCGCTTGCGAGTCCGGCGATCGCGGCCGACATGCGCGCTCCACTCCACAAGGCAGCGCCGCCGGCGGCCCCGGTTTGGGGCTGGACCGGCTGCTACGTCGGCGGTCATGCCGGCGGCCTGTGGGCGAAACAGAAGGACTGGATTGTGCGGACGCCCGGCGGCGCGTTTTTCGGCCAGTCGCTCGGCGGACATGAGGCGCATGGCTGGCTTGGCGGCGCGCAGGGCGGTTGCGACTATCAATTCGCCGGCGGCTTTGTGATCGGGCTCCAGGGCGATTATGCCTGGGCCGATGCCGAAGGCAGCCACGACAGCGCGCGTGAGATCGGTGTTGCCTATCACAGCAAGGTCAGATCGCTGGCGACGGTCACCGGCCGCATCGGCTATGCGTGGGATCGCCTCCTCGGCTACGTCAAAGGCGGCGGCGCCTGGGAGCGCGACGATTACTGGGCGACGACGATCCTCCTCGGGACCGCCTATACCGCGCGCGTGACGCGGTCGGGATGGACCATCGGCATCGGTGGTGAATACGCCTTCACCAATGTCGTGTCCGGCTTCGTCGAATATAACTATTTCGATTTCGGCACTCGCCAGATTGCTTTCACGCCGCAAGTCGCAGGCTTAGGTCCGGCATTCGCCGATGTCGCGGAGACCAAGAGCGTCGTGCGCGCCGGTCTCAACGTCCGTTTCGGTCGTTAGCCGCGCCTCTCGCCGCCGGAACGGCTGCTCTGTGTCGAAGTTGCTCCGGATCACCGGGCTGAAGTTGCCCTCATCGGCTGCATAATCGTCTTGACCGTATGGATGCCGATCTGTCGGCCCATGTCCTGACCTACAACGGTCGAAAACCGGTAGTGGAAACCCGCAGCGATGCGAGCCGCAGCGACCTCGTCCGCGTAGGCGTTGAGGTTCGTCCAACGATGGGTCACCCCGGGCGCCGTGGGGCTGGTCATGACCACCTCGGGAATGTCGGCTGTACCGAGCATGGCCTCGATGGCGCTCGCAACTGCCGAGCTTACGATGCAGTGAGCGCACGGGTACTCGGGATGCATCGGCGTGTTGTCGATCGGCTGCCAGGTCGCCTCGCGCTCGGTCGCGGCGTTGCCATCGATATCGCCGTTACGGATGGCAGTGATCGGCCGCCAGAACGCATACTTGTACTTAGCATCCAGCACCGCGACCATCGCGTCCGCTTCTGCGGCGGTGATCACAGCCATGAAACGAGCGCTGTCGATGACCGGCATCTCTTTCCGATTGGCGATCTGACGGTGCAGCGGATGCGTACTCAGAGGTCCGGTCAGCAACCAAAATCGAGCGTCCTCGGTCTGTCGCACCGATCGCTTGCTGCTGTTCTTCGCGCCGAGCTCTTTGATCTCATTGTAGTCCTTGGCCCATTGCTCGCTCTCTAGGGCGACGGGCGGCTTTGGCCGGAACTGGGACCCACTCGTCATCGCGAACGGCATGACGTCCGGCCATTGCGGGGCAACGGTGAGCGCCGTCGGGATATAGACGCCTGGCGTGGTGACGGGCCGATATGCATCGGCCACCGACGACCCGTCGTTGGCACGTGCCTCGAGCGTCTTTGTCGCAACAGCCTCGCCCAGCTTGATGCCGTCGGACTTTGCGGCGCTGTCCGGGATCGCCGATAGATAGTTTTGCAAGGACGCCTGAATATCGGCGGCGACGTCCGGAAGAAGCTTCATCAGCACCGCGCCCGCTGCAGCTGCGGCGGCGGCCTCCTTCGATATTTCCCCCATCACCGGGAGCCGGGCGTAATAGGGCCGATAAAGGGGCTCGATCGAGTTCACCGCGTCGAACATCGCGATATGCATGATTGCTATCGCCCGATAGGCGACCGGGGGTGCCATCCTCGGCTGAATGAAGGCGACAGCTTTCTCGTCCCAATCGGTTACCACATTGGCTGATGCGGCGCTCATTGGGCTCATGAGGAATGCGGCAAGCAACAACCACGCTCGATTGAATGGCATGGCAGCCCTCCCAAGATGTGCGAGACCGATGGCCAAAGCTGCGGGCGTTCGGACCATGGCGGCAAAGCACCCGCAGATGAGGCCGGGAGCGATCATCGCACGCAATGCATGAGCCGTCTTCGAGGAAGACCTGAATTGTTCTGAATCTGCTTTAAACAGACGGAGCCGGCATTGCGTTCGAGAGCCTGGCTGCCCGCAACCCGTCATT
Organism: Xanthobacteraceae bacterium; assembly: GCA_035639895.1. Classification (GTDB taxonomy): domain Bacteria; phylum Pseudomonadota; class Alphaproteobacteria; order Rhizobiales; family Xanthobacteraceae; genus VAZQ01. The sequence continues at coordinate 240 of DASQXF010000345.1, read as the reverse complement.
TGCAAAAATGTCACAGCGACCGACTTTCAGAAATCGTGCGGTTGCCGCGACCGCACCTGCAACGCTAGTTTCCGTCCTGCGAACGAGTTCGGGGGGTTGCGAGGGGTCGAGTTAATCCGATGTGGTTGTTCAACAAAAAGCGGGCGGATCGGGTCGCCCAGTCCATCACTCAGCTCATCCACACGCTGGCGGCCGGCCGAGAACATCATGGGCCAACGGGTCCCGAGCGACTGCTGCGTG
>DASQXF010000344.1:0-2221 GCA_035639895.1 Xanthobacteraceae bacterium | reverse complement strand
CAAGGGCCACGTGTACCCCGAAGACTTGCTGATCCCTTTCCTGGCGCGCCGGCTCGGGCGGCCGGTGCAGTGGATCGAAGACCGCCGCGAGCACCTGATGTGCTCCTGTCATTCGCGCGACCAGATGCACGAGATCGAAGTTGGGTTTGACGACGAAGGGCGGATCCTGGCGCTGCGCGACCGCTTCATCGTCGATTGTGGAGCGTGGAATCCCATCGGCGCCGGCGTGGTTTACAACACCGCGGTGCATTTGATCGGTCCCTATAAAATCGACGCCGTCGCGATCGACGCTAGGATCGCCGCAACCAACAAGGTTCCGAACGCGCCTTATCGGGGAGCGGGTCGGCCGGAAGCTGCCTTTGCGATGGAGCGGATCGTCGATCTCATTGCCGGCAAACTGGCGCTCGAGCCGGCCGACGTGCGCTTGCGAAACATGATCCGCCCTGACGAAATGCCCTATCGCGTGGGCATTCCCTACCGCGACGGCGAGCCGATCGTGTACGACGGCGGAGATTATCCGCGGGCGCTGCGGCAGGCGCTGGCGGCGATCGGCGGCGTCGCCGCGTTTCGCGAACGCCAGCGCGCGGCGCGAGAAGAAGGCCGCTACCTCGGTCTCGGGATTGGCTGCTATGTCGAGGGCACCGGCGTCGGCCCTTTCGAGAGCGCGATGGTGCGGATCGATCCTTCAGGCAAGATCTTCGTATCCTCCGGCGCCTGCCCCCAGGGCCAGGGTATGGAGACGATTTTTGCGCAGGTCGCGGCCGATATCTGGCGCGTCGATCCGGATGATGTGGTGATGTCGCTTGCCGACACTGCGGCAATCGCCATTGGCTTTGGCACCATCGCAAGCCGCAGCACGGTAACCTTGTCGGCAGCCATTCACGGCGCGAGCGAACGCCTGCGCGCCAAGGTGTTCGCCATCGCCGCCAATCTGTTGGAGTGCGCGGTGGGCGACCTCGAGCTTCGCAAGAACGGGGTCGGCATCGTCGGTGTGCCGGGCGCTGAGGTGTCGCTCGCCGATGTGGCGCGCGCGGCGCGCCCCGGCTGGGATCATCGCCGGCCGCCGGGCACGGATGCCGGACTGGAGGAGACTTATTACTTCGAGCCGCCAACCGTCACTTGGTCCTATGCGGTACATGCGGCGGTGCTGGACGTCGATGTCGAGGTGGGACGCGTGACCATCGAGAAATATGCTATCGCGCACGATTGCGGCGTTGTGGTCAATCCGATGTTGGTCGAGGGCCAGATCCTCGGCGGCGCCGCCCAAGGCATCGGCGGCGCGCTGTTGGAGGAGTTCAACTACGATCGAGACGGTCAGTTACTCGCCGGTTCGTTCATGGACTACATGCTTCCGACGGCGTGCGAAATACCGAGCATGCACCTGATCCATCAACATTCACCTTCCCCGCTCAATCCGCTCGGCGTCAAGGGCGTCGGTGAAGGCGGTCCTATTGCGCCGCCAGCCGTGATTGCCAACGCCGTGTCCGACGCGCTGCGCCCGTTCGCGGTCGAGTTCAATCGGTTACCGGTGTAGCCAGAGCTTATCCAGCAGGCGATCGCATCGGCGATACGCTCGCGCTGATGCGGCCGAGAGCTGTCATTTGGATACCGAGAGCAGCGAGAGCGCCGCAATCCATACTTACTGACTGGGCGGGCTCGCCGTTACGCCGTGAGGGCTTGAGCAGGTTGCCTCGATTGCCTGCGCTGCGCCACCGGAATGCAAACTAAGTGGCCGAAAATAACACTACCGCCGCACCAGGGTGAAAGCCGCGGCTGCCGTCGCCACGCCGAACGCCAGCATGAGCAGCAGCATCGGCATGGCATCCACCGCATGCGAGATGACGTGGCCGCCGAGTTGGGCGGCGACGGCTGCGATCCCCATCTGGATAAAACCAGTAACGCCTGATGCGGTACCTGCAACCTGCGGCCGTATGCTCACGGCGCCCGCGATCGAGGTCGGCAGCAGCAGACCATTGCCGAAGCCGATGATGGTTTGCGGCACGAAGATGGTGGCCATCTCCCAGCCCGGCAGTGCGACGTAGACCAGTATGTTGAGCAGGCAGCCGGCAATGGTGAGCGCGATCCCCCACCAGATCAATACATCGATGCCGAAGCGCGTCGTCAGCCGCGAAACCGCGAAGTTGCCGGCCATGAATCCGATCGAGGGAACGAAAAACCATAGCCCGTACTCGGCCGACGTGCGTCCCAGCATGCTCACCAC
>DASQXF010000343.1:0-7852 GCA_035639895.1 Xanthobacteraceae bacterium | reverse complement strand
TTCGACTATATCGCCAACGAGTTCTCCAAGAGCCGCTACATGTCGAACGGGCAGCTCAAATGCCCGCTGGTGGTGCGCACCGCCAACGGCGCCGGCTCGCGCTTCGGCGCCCAGCACAGCCAAAGCGTCGAGAACTGGGCGATGATGATTCCCGGCCTCAAGGTGGTGGCGCCCTCGAGCCCGCGCGACGTGATCGGGCTCCTTGCCGCCGCGGTGCGCGATCCCGATCCCGTGATTTTCTTCGAGCACAAGTCACTTTACCCCACCAAGGGAGATGTCCCCGAAGGCGAGATCGTCGATCGCCTCGGCAGCGCCAGCATTGTGCGGGCGGGGAAGGATGCCACCATCTTGGCGCTTGCGCTGATGGTCACGCGCGCGCTCGCGGCGGCCGAGAAACTTAAAGCGGAACACGGGATCGATTGCGAAGTTGTCGACGTGAGGTCGCTAGTGCCGCTCGATACGCAGACCATCCTCGGCTCGGTTGCCCGCACGCACCGCCTGTTTACGGTCGAGGAAAACCCGCGGCTGTGCGGTTGGGGTGCCGAGATCGTGTCGATCGTGGCGGATGAGGCATTCTACGATCTCGACGGGCCGCCGGTGCGGATCACGACACCGCATATTCCGCTGCCGGCCGCCGACATCTTGGAAGATATCGCGCTGCCCACGGTCGATCGCATCGTCGACCGCGTGCGCCGCTCGCTGAATTCGTAGCCCGCATGAGCGTCAGCGATATGCGGGGTGGCTGGTGCCGCGCGATAGGAGCCCGGATATCGCTTCGCTCATCCGGGCTACGAAACTCGATATCGTAGGAAACCGTCCCATGTATGAGAATCTCCTCGCCAATGTTCCGACCGATCTGTGGATCGGCGGCAAATGGCGCAAATCCTCCGACGGCGGCCGTTTCGACGTTCTCGACCCCGCCACCGAGAACAAGATCGCATCGGTGGCGAGCGCGACCGTCGAGGATGCTAAGGCCGCGATCGATGCGGCGAGCGATGCGTTCGAGGGCTGGGCCGGCAAAAAGCCGCGCGAGCGCGCCGAAGTGCTGCGCAAGTCTTTCGAGTTGATCATGCGCGACGCCGAACGGCTCGCCAAGCTGATCACCATCGAGAATGGCAAGGCGCTCTCGGACTCGCGCGGCGAGGTCGCCTATGCCGCCGAGTTCTTCCGCTGGTATGCGGAGGAGGCGGTGCGCGCGATCGGTGGGCTGTCCCGCGCTCCCGCGTCCGGAGCACGTATCGTGGTCCAGCACAAGCCGGCGGGAGTCGCGGTTCTGGTGACGCCCTGGAATTTTCCCGCCGCCATGGCCACGCGCAAGATCGGGCCCGCGCTCGCGGCCGGCTGCCCGGTCGTGCTCAAGCCCGCGTCCGACACGCCGCTCACCATGCTGGCGTTGATGCCGATCCTCGAAGAGGCGGGCGTGCCTGCGGGCGTGGTCAACGTCATTCCCTCGCGCTCCTCGGGCAAAGTCGTGAGCGCGATGCTGCACGATCCGCGCGTGCGCGTCGTTTCCTTCACCGGGTCTACCGAAGTTGGCCGCAAGCTTCTGCACGAGGCCGCCGACAACGTCGTCAAGCCCGCCATGGAGCTCGGCGGCAACGCGCCGTTCATCGTGTTCGAGGACGCCGACATCGATGCGGCGATCGACGGCGCCATGATCGCGAAGATGCGCAACATGGGCGAGGCCTGCACCTCCGCCAACCGCTTCTACGTGCACGAGAAGGTGCACGACGAGTTCGCCAAGAAGCTCACGGCCAAGATGGCGGCGCTCAAGGTCGGCAACGGGCTCGACGACGGCGTGGCAGTGGGCCCGCTGGTCAATGCCGATGCCAAGAAGAAGGTGATCGAGCTCGTCGACGACGCGGTCGGCAAGGGCGCGAAAATCTTGACCGGCGGCAAGCCGCCGAACGGGCCCGGACACTTCTATCCACCGACGGTGATCGATGCGGTGCCGGACGGTGCCGCGATGCTGCGCGAAGAGATTTTTGGCCCGGTCGCGGCGATCCAGACCTTCAAGTCCGATGGCGAGGTGATCAAGCGCGCGAACGACACTGAATATGGACTCGTGGCCTATCTCTACACCAAGGATATGAGCCGCGGCATGCGGGTCTCCGAGCAGCTCGACTTCGGCATGATCGGGCTCAACCGCGGGCTCGTGTCCGATCCGGCCGCCCCCTTCGGCGGCATGAAGCAGTCGGGCATCGGCCGCGAAGGCGCGCATGAGGGGCTCATGGAGTTCTTGGAGACGCAGTACATTTCGGTGACGTGGTGAGGTCGGTAGGGTGGGCAAAATCGCCTGCCGTATTGGCTCCGCGCGGGCACGGCGCACGAGCGATTTCGGGTGAAGACCGGCTCGCGCGCCTTTGCCCACCGTACGGCCGCCTGCGCACACGCATGCAACGGGGAAGCCTTCAATGGACGTGCTGATGCCGCAGCTCGGCGAGACCGTTGCGGAAGGCAAGATCACGCAGTGGTTCAAGGCGGCCGGCGACGTCATCAAGCCTGGCGACAACCTCTTCGAGATCGAGACCGACAAGGTGTCGATGGAAGTGCCCTCGACCACCGCGGGCGTGCTTGCTGAAATCCGGGTGCCGGCGGGCGAGATGGCTCTGGTCGGTGCCGTCGTTGCGGTCATCACCGACGGCGCCGGCGCGAGCGCGACCGCGCCCGTGCCCAAGGCTGCTGCCGCTCCCGCGTCCTCCGGCTCGCCCCCGTCCCGCGCGATCCCAGCGCGCGATGCAACGGCGCCGGTTGCGCCGGTCAAGCTCGATCCGTTCTTCGAGGTGCGCACGCCCGAGCGCAATTACGGCCCTGCGCGCCTGCCTGGCGGCAGGAGCATCACGCCGCTGGCACGGCGGCTGGCGGCGGAAGGCGGCATCGACCTCACCAAGATTTCGCCATCCGGGCCCCACGGCCGCATTACAGCGCGCGATGTCGAGGCCGCGCGCGCCGCGGCGCCGGCGCGCGCGGCCATGTCCGCTGCGCCGGCCGAAGGTCCCAGCGCCGAGACGGTCAAGGCCATCTATCGCGACGTGCCGTTCCAAGAAGTGCCGCTCGACGGCATGCGCAGGACCGTTGCCGCGCGGCTGACGCAGGCGAAGCAGACCATCCCCCATTTCTACCTGACCGCGGACGTGGAGATCGGCCGGCTGATCGCGATGCGCGAAGAGGCAAACGCCGGTGCGCCCAAGGACAAGGACGGCAAACCCTTCTTCAAACTTTCGGTCAATGACTTCATTATCAAAGCCTGGGCCGCGGCGCTGCAGCGCGTGCCGGCGGCCAATGCGGTGTGGGCGCGAGATCGCATCCTGCGCTTGCAATACTGCGATATCGCCGTCGCGGTCGCGCTCGACGGCGGCCTGATCGCGCCGGTGATCCGCCGGGCGGAGCTGAAAACGCTGTCGGCGATCTCGAACGAGATGAAGGACCTCGCCGCGCGCGCGCGGGCGAAAAAGCTCAAGCCGAGCGAGTATGAGGGCGGCTCGTCCACCATCTCCAATCTCGGCATGTACGGCGTGCGCGAGTTTGCCGCCATCATCAATCCGCCGCAGGCGACGATCCTCGCGGTCGGTGCGGCGCGGCGACAGGCGATCGAGAAAGAAGACGGCGGGGTCGCCTTTGCGAGCATGCTCTCGGTGACGCTCTCCTGCGATCACCGTGTGGTCGACGGCGCGCTCGGTGCCGGGCTCGTCGCGGCCTTTCAGACATTTGCCGCTCAGCCCGTCACCATGCTGGTGTGAGCCTGTGTCCCGGGCGCAGCGCAGCGTGAAGCGGAGCGAAACGGTGCGCTGCAGACCCGGGGCCGTTATAAACTCGGAAACTCGAACGGTCCCGGATCAGCGGTGCAGCGTTCCGCGCTGAAGCGCTCCACGCTGCACCGCATCCGGGACACAATCAGGAGTGAATAATGGCTGCCGAGAAACCTGATGCTTTATTGATCGGGCCCCCAAAGCCCGTCATCGTCAACGGGCTCTCCCGGGTCTTCAACCTCATCCGGTTTCCCGACGCGAAGGATCGGCAGACATTCTTCGCCGAGAGCGGGCCGCGCGTGCAGGCCATGGCGGTCGCCGCCACCGAGGAGCGCGTCGATGGTCCGTTCATGACGCGATTTCCCCGGCTCGAGATCGTCTCCTCCTTCGGCGTCGGCTACGACCATGTCGACGCCGCCTGGGCCGGCGCGCACGGCATCACCGTCACCAACACGCCGGATGTGCTCACCGAAGAAGTGGCCGACACCGCGATCGGGCTCCTGCTGTGCACCGTGCGCGAATTCCCCCAGGCCGAGCATTACCTGCGCGCCGGCAAATGGCCGCAGAAGAACTATCCGCTGAGCAAGGCGACGCTGCGCGACCGCACCGTCGGCATGGTGGGCATGGGCCGCATCGGCCAGGCGATCGCGCGCCGGCTCGACGCGATGCAGGTGCCGGTGGTTTACCACTCGCGGCGGCCGGCCGCGGGCGTGTCCTACCGCCACTATTCGAAGCTCACCGATATGGCGCGCGACGTCGACGTGCTCATGGTCATCACGCCGGGTGGCGCGGAGACCAAGAATCTGATCAATGCCGAGGTGCTCAGCGCCCTTGGTCGCGACGGCATCCTCATCAACATGGCGCGCGGCTCGGTGGTCGACGAGCCCGCACTGATCAAGGCGCTGCAGGAGAAAACCATCATGTCGGCGGGGCTCGATGTGTTTGCGCGCGAGCCCGAGGTGCCACCGGAGCTGATCGCGATGGATCACGTCGTGTTGTTTCCTCATCTCGGCTCAGCGTCGGTGGCGACCCGCGACAGGATGGACCAGCTGGTCGTGGATAATCTCTTGGCCTGGGCAGCGGGCAAGTCGCCGCTAACCCCGGTGCCGGAGACGCCGTGGCCGCCGAAGCAACGCAAGGGCTCATGAACCCTGCAACTATGCGTGCGGCGCAACGCTGTCCGCCGACCCTCGGTGCGCCATGACGCGAGGGCGGGCGACATGATAGCGTGCCGTCAATCGCTATTGGGGGTCCCTATGCCGGTTCGCGTTTGCCTCGCCGTGATGGCGTTTGCGCTGTCTGCCGCCAGCGCTGCCGCGCAGGCGCCGAGCGACGCCGCCAAGGAGATGGCCGGTGCCTGGGAAATCTCCAACGCCGCGCGCGATAAGACCTGCCCGGTCACCTTCAAGCTCGAACCCGGCTCCGGCGGCTTCAAACTGGATCTCGATGAGGTCTGCGGCACCGCGTTTCCCCCGCTGAAGGACGTCGTGGTCTGGGCCATGGGCCCAAACGATGCGGTGCGGCTCTTGAACTCCAAGGGGGTGGTCATTCTCGATTTCATGGAAGTCGAGCATCAAATGTACGAAGCCGAGCGCAAAGGCGAGGGACTCTTTTTCATGCGCACTCAGGCCGCCATCAAGGCAGCCACGGTGACCCCCGAGCAGGTGTTCGGCGAATGGATCTTGCTCAAGGAATTCGAGAAGCCGCTTTGTAACCTCACGCTCTCGAATGCCTCGGCGGGGGGAGAAAGCTACAAGATCAACGTCAAGCCCGGCTGCGACTCCTCGGTCACCAATATCGAGCTGTCGACCTGGCGGCTTGACCGCGATGGATTGCTGCTGACCGGCCGCGGCGGCAGCTGGCGCTTCTCCGAGAGTGACGCCACGACCTGGGAGCGCGTTCCCGCAACTTCCGATCCGCTGGTGCTGATGCGCCAATAGTATTTGACGGGCCGTGGCCCTACCTCTCCCCGCTTGCGGGGAGAGCATAGGCGGCCTTCGGCCGCCGTTCTTAGCGCTAAGAACGCCGATGCGAAGCATCGGCTATGGAGCGTAGCGAGCGGGTGAGGGGGATTCTCCACCTGCTGATCTCTTGGCGAATCCCCCTCAGCCCAACCCTCTCCCCCGCAAGCGGGGAGAGGGAGCACACCGAGCCTGCTGCCTGCGACTTGGTCTCTCAACAATATTCGGCTACGTGCCGCTCAACCGGCCCCAGCAGGCCCCTCAACCATCCATGCGCCATAGCCGACCACGCGATCCCGTCCTCCCGCCGTGTCGCCTGAGTTGCAGAGCGCAAGCCGGTGAAGCGCGAGGCGTCGGCGGCTCGCCTCCACGAGGAGCCCGGCGACCGCAAGAAAGCCGCACGCTTGGTTCGGACCGAGGCTTTCCCAATCGCCGCGCTCGATGGCGGCGGCGGTCGCCGCATCGAGCCGCCGCGCCGTGTCATAGTCGTGGTAATGGGAGAGATCGGAGCTGATCACGATCAGCGTTTCCGGCCCGCCCCAGAGCCGCCGCAGCACCTCGGCCACGTCTTGCGCTTTGGCATCGCCGATCACCAGCGGAACCACCGTGAACGAGGGCAGCAGCGTTTGCAGGAAGGGCAGTTCGACCTCGAGCGAATGTTCCGGCGCGTGCGGGGCATCGGACTCGACGACCGCGTCGGCGATGGTGGACAGCGCATCCCGGTCCACGTCCACGCGACCAAGCGGTGTTTCGAATGCATCGACCGCCGGCGCGGCGATGCCGCGCACGGGAACGAAGTGCGCCGGGCCGATCAGCACCACGCGCTCGACCGATTGCGCGCGCTCGCGAAGCGTCGCGAATGCCTGCGCCGCTACAGGGCCCGAATAGACGTAGCCCGCGTGCGGTGCAATGAGTGCCTTGGGCAGAATGCCGGCGGCCGATTTCACCGCGCCGAGCAGGTCCGAAACCTCGGCCTGCAGCCGGCGCGGATCTCCGGCATAGAACAGGCCGGCCACCGCTGGCGGCCGGATTTTGCTGCGTTGCGCGTGCGGTTCCACCGTTGCCTCGGTATCGCCTGCTCCCCAGATATCCGGATATAATGCGAACGGACGCTGGGCTCGACTCGTCATGCCCGGGCCGGGCATCCATCGGAAAGAAGTGCATTCACGCGATGGATTGCCGGGTCAAGCCCGGCAATGACGGCGGATGGGTCAGAGCCCATCGCGCGGAATTTGCGCCGGCTTAACCATGGAACAATCGATCATCGAAGGCGTGCCCGGCCGCTATTGGCACCGGTTGGAGGATGGCCGCATCCAGTGCGACCTATGCCCGCGTTATTGCAAGCTACACGAGGGCCAGCGCGGCCTGTGCTTCGTGCGCGCGCGGCAGAACGATCAGATAGTGCTGACGACGTATGGCCGCTCCTCGGGGTTCTGCATCGATCCCATCGAAAAGAAGCCGCTCAATCATTTCCTCCCCGGCACGCCGGTGCTCTCGTTCGGCACCGCCGGTTGCAATCTCACCTGCAAGTTCTGTCAGAACTGGGACATTTCGAAAGCGCGCGCGCTTGACCGCGTCCAGGACCAAGCCTCGCCCGAGGCGATCGCGGAAGCGGCGGTGCGCAGCGGTTGCCGCTCGGTCGCATTTACCTACAACGATCCCGTGATCTTTCTGGAATATGCGATCGATGTGGCGCAGGCCTGTCGCGCGCGCGGCATCAAGACGGTGGCGGTGAGCGCCGGCTACATCGCGCCGGAGCCGCGGGTCGAATTCTTCCGGCACATGGATGCCGCCAACATCGACCTCAAGGGGTTCACCGACGGTTTCTACAAGACGCTGTGCTCGGGCAAGCTTAGTTCGGTGCTCGAGACGCTCGAATATCTCAAGCACGAGACGGAGGTCTGGTTCGAGATCACGACTTTGCTCATCCCCGGCGAGAACGACTCGGCCGAAGAGATCAAAGCGGAGAGCCGCTGGGTGATGGATCGGCTCGGCCCCGATGTGCCGCTGCATTTCACGGCGTTTCATCCGGACTGGAAGATGCTGGACACCCCGCCGACGCCGCCGCAGACGCTCAAAATGGCGCGGCGCATCGCGATCGAGACGGGCCTGCGTTATGTCTACACCGGCAATGTACACGAC
>DASQXF010000342.1:0-10973 GCA_035639895.1 Xanthobacteraceae bacterium | reverse complement strand
CGCGGCAGCGACGCTGTCGGCCGGCGTCTCGATCGGCGGCAACTCGACCTCGACCGGCCCGTCTCTTCGCGTCGGGGCAAGCCGGTCCATGCAGATGCGAATCGCCGCGATATCGCCGTTCTCCGCCAACTCGATCAGCTTTTGCCCGATCGCTTCGGCCCGTCCCGCCAATAAGTTCTGCATGAGAATAGTCGTCCGGTTGCGCGCCCCGCGCGGGCGGCCGGCCGGATTTCCGCTTTGGCCCTTTTGAAACTGCATGGCTTTGTTCTCCTTGGCCCATCTCGAAACGAAACAAACGCGCGGAGCGCGGGGCGGCGTTCGCACCCGCGCAACAAAACGCCCGGCGCGGCATCCCGCCCGCGGTCCTGGCGTAGTTTCGGTGAATAATTTTTTCTGGAAGATTCTCGTTACACGAGTCAAGCGGAAAGTGATTTCCTTGATTAAGTCACTGCGTGAAAAGGCTTAAGCGCAACATGGACCGTTCTGAATAGATGTGGGTGCCGCCGCCGGCGTCGGCACCACGCAGCATCTCTCCGGCGAGATGTACAAGACCATGGCAAGCCTCGACATCCAGCATGTCCCCTATCGCGGCATTGCCGCGGTGATGCCGGACCTGCTCGGCGGTCGCCTGACCATGGTGTTCGCGAGTCCCGCCTCGGCGCTCCCGCTCGCGCGCGAAGGCAAGGTGCGCCCGCTCGCAGTCACCTCACTCACGCGTGCGCCCTCGTCCCGACCTGCCGACCATGGTCGAAGCGGGCTTCCCGGGCTTCGACGCCATAGCCTGGTTCGCGCTGCTGGCGCCGGTCGGCACGCCGGACGCCATCATTGCCAAGCTTAATCGCGAGGCAGTGCGAATCCTGGCGCTGCCCGATGTGCGCAAGCGCTTCGACGAGCTCGGCATGGTGCCGATGGGCACCTCGCCCGCGCAGTTCGCCGCCGCTATGGCAGCGGAGGCTCCGCTCTGGGCCAAGGTCATCAAGGCCTCGGGTGCCAAGCTGGTGGATTGAGGCGCGAAGTTCGGTCGGAGCGGCCCGCGCCCGCCACGTTTCCCGGGACTGCGGGAACGCATTGCGATCGTCGTGCTCGTGCCAACGGCCGGATCATTGCAACCTCAGATCAATTTCGACGTGACCGGAAGTCCGAGCAGCACCTGACCGGCTACCTCGAAGTTGACGAACTGGGCCTGCACCTGCTGCGTCACCGCGTGCACATCACGCAGCCGCCGCTCGAACGGCTGGTTTTCGAAAATTGCCGTGCCGCCGACGAAGTGATAGGTGGTCTCGATCACCTCCTTCGCCTGATGGCTGGCATGTACTCCGGCAAGCCGCAGCGCAGCACGCTGCTGCAAGGTGAAATCCTCCCCGCGACAGGCCGTGTCCCACATCTCGCCCAACGCCTGCGTCAGGAAGGCGCGCGACGACCGCCATTGCGCTTCGGCGATCGCTAACTTGGATTGAACCACCGGATTGTCGCGCAAAGGCTTCGAACCGAGCATCGGCACCTTGCTGCCGGCGATCTGGATAAACGCATCGAGCGTGGCGCGCGCGATCCCGAGCGCCACGCTGGCGAAGGCTGAACCGTATATCTGATAGGTGGTGAACCGATAGAGCGGACCGCGCTCGCGACGGTCGGCCGCCGATTCCCGTGTGAAGCTGTAGCGCGCCGGCACGAAAAGATCCGTCACTGTGTAGCTGTCGCTTCCGGTGCCTTTGAGGCCCATGACCTGCCAGTCGTCGCTAATGGTAGCTTGGCTTTTCGGGAACAGCATGGTGCGCTCACTCGGCTTGCCGTCTGGACCAAGGCACGGCTTGCCTTCGCCATCGACCAACTGCGAGTGTCCGCCGAGCCACTGCGCATGACGGCTGCCGCTCGCATAGGACCACGTCCCCGTCGCGCGGTAGCCACCCTCGACCGGCACCGCTTTGACGGTTGGCCCCAGCGGGCCCCAGGCTAGAGCGGCATCCTTGGCGCCGAAAATCTCCTGTGCCACGGCAGGTTCGACATAGGCGGCGGCCATCGAGCAGCCCGATGCCTGCGCAATGCACCAGGCGGTGCTGCCATCGGCTCTGGCGATTTCCTCGATCGCAGTGATGAACGTCAGCGGATCGATTTCGTCGCCGCCGACGCTCCGCGGCAGCAGCATCTTGAACAGCCGCGCGTCGTGCAACGCGGCCAGAAGCTGCGGCGTCAGCGCGCAGGCGCGCTCGACCGCCGCCGCCTCTGCCTCGATCAGTGGACGCAACTGCCGCGCCCTCCGCACTGGATCGGCGGCTTGGCTCTTGGTGGTCGGCGCGTCGATGTTCATCACGCGATGCTGATCTCATACCGCCGTGTAGCCACCGTCGATCAAGAGATCGGTGCCGGTCACGAAGGTGGAGTCCTCGCCGGCGAGATAGACCGCGCCCGCGGCAATCTCGTCCGGCGTGCCGAGACGGCCGACAAGCGTGTGGTGCGAGGCGCGCGCGGCCTCGAGCGTGTCGAAGTTGCGCAGGTAGCGCGCCGTCTCCACCGGTCCCGGCGACAGGCTGTTGACGCGGATATTCTGTCCGGCGTGGTCCAGTGCCATTGCCTTGGCCAGCTGGATCAACGCGCCCTTGGCGGCGCAGTACCACGGCCGGCCGGGACGTGCCACGCGTCCGAGCTGCGAGGCGATCAAGATGATGCTTCCGCCGCCGCCCGCTTCCATCGCCGGGATGGCGTGCTTGCAGAAGAGGAAGGCGGCATCGAGATTGACCGCCATGGTGCGGCGCCAGTCGGCGAGCGTGAGGCCGGTCAGCGCCCCGAGCGGCACATCGCAGACCGCATTCGACACCAGCACGTGAAGCCCGCCGAACTCGCGACGCGCGCGCGCCACCGCGGCCTCGGCGGTCGCCTCTTCGGCGGCGTCGCCGAGGAGCGTCTCCACGCGGGCGCCGGCGGCGCGCGCTGAGGTTGCCATCGACGCGAGCGCGGCGTCGTCGACGTCGACGCCGATCAGGGCCGCGCCCTCGGCCGCGAACCGTCGGCAGATTGCCGCTCCGATGCCGCCGCCCGCGCCGGTCACGATCGCCACCTTGCCCTGCAGACGCATTGTTCGCTCCCTCGCATCGCTCGCCCGACTATAGTGACGACATCCGGTCGCGGCAAAATGGCGCGTCCGGCGCAGCCGCGATCCAATTCTCGCGTGCCCGCTCGATCGGACGCTCAGCGATTTGCGCGACCGCGTATTGCAATTCGGCGCGTGATTGATGACGCTACGTCCTTCGGACAGTGCCCGGCACCGTCATCGCGGCAGCCGCGGCACGCGACGCAAACAGGGGAGGAATTCAATGCGCGCTGCGATAACCGCGGCCTTTCTGATCGCGGCAGGTGTGCTGGCGACCAGCTCCGCATTCGCGCAAGGCAAGTGGAGCTCGCTCAAGCCGATCCCGCAGGGCGAAGAGGAGGTCTACGGAACGGCGGCAGGCGGCAAGCTCTATGTGCTCGGCGGCCTGGGTATTTTCCCGGGCTGGGAGCCCAAGCAGATGCTGTGGAGCTTCGATCCAACGAGCAGTGAATGGACGCGGCTGCCCAACATTCCCGAGGGCATTCACCATCCGGGTTTCGCGGCCATCGGTGACAAGCTGTATTCGGTCGGCGGATTCACGATTGCGCGGCCGGCGACCGGATTGCCCGCGTGGGTACCGAGCAAATCGGTCTGGATCTACGACATCAATGGGAAGAGCTGGTCGAAGGGACCGGACCTGCCGACCGCGCGTGGTGCGCTGACCGCCACCGCCCATGAAAACAAGATCTACGCGATCGGCGGGGCCAAGAACCCGAGCTATTCGACGCCGGAGCTGCGCCCCACCGTGCCGGTGGAGAACATGGCGACGACCGAGGTGCTCGATGTCGCGACCGGCGCCTGGTCGGCGGCGGCACCGATGCTGACGGCACGCAACCATCACGGCGCCTCGCTGATCGACGGCAAGATATACGTGGTGGGTGGGCGGATCGGATCGACCTTCATCATCGGGCTTTCGAACAACGTCAGCACGAACGAGGTCTACGACATCGCGAAGAACACCTGGGCGGCGGTGCTGGGAATGCCGACGCCGCGCAGCGGCATCGGAACCGCGGTGCTCAACGGGCGCATGCACGTGCTCGGCGGCGAGGCCTACCTCAACGACCTGGTCGGCACCTACCGGACGCACGAGGCATTCGATCCGAAGACGAACGCGTGGCAGCGGTTGCCGCCGATGCCAACGCCTCGCCATGGACTCGCCGTGGCCGAGATCGGCGGCAAGATGTACGCGGTCAGCGGCTCCAACGTGGCCGGCGGCGGCGGGCCGCACGAGGGAGTCAACGTGAACGAGGTCTACGATCCCAATTAGCGCACGCCGGTCTCGACGATGGGCTGTGACAGGATCCACAAGCTCAGCATGGTGTAGATGACCATCAGCGCGACCATCGGGATCTGACTCCGCAGCGCCGCACGCCGATCGGCGAAGAGGCGAAGCGCCGTGACGTGCGAGAGGTAGATCGCGCACACGTGGCCGAGCACGACCGCGACCACCGCGACGCTCCACTGCAGCCGTGGCGTGACCAGCCCGATATCCACCTGATAATGGGCGGTTCCGAAGAGGTCCCAGCCGCGGCCCAGCGGATCCGAAATGAGCGGGATGACGTATTGCCCGCCGAGGAAGAACAACGAGAAATAATGCGCCACGTGATAGGCGATCGCGATCGGCACGAGCGTGAGCACGAAGCTGCGGAGCACGCCGCCGGTCGGCGCGACGTGCTTGCCCACAGCGGCCGACGTCAACCGGCACACGACCGCGTAGGCCGCCAGAAACAGCAAGATGAACGCGACGAGCGCCACGCTGCGAACGAGCCGCACCATCTGGTCTTCGCGCAGGATCGGCACGGTCCCGAATGACGGTTCGGAGGCCCAATCCAGGACCGCGAGATCGATTCGCGCCCACAGCGGAGTTTCGAGCAGTCCGTCGAAAGTGACGGTCGCCAGCAGCGCAACCACCAGCGCGACCATGGAGAACGTCGCAGGCTGATCGGTCAGCAATCCGGCCGCCGGCATGCGCAGGCGGATGCCTTGCGGTATGGCTGCCAGCGGGCCGAACCGTGCAAAGGTGCCGAAGACGAGCGTGAACATCTCGCCCTGCGCGAGCCATGTCTGGCGTCCGAACAAGCCCATGCCGCAAAACGTCAGCGCCGAATAGGCGGCGAGCGCCACGGCGAGCGCAGCAGGGTCGTTCCTGCCGCTCCACACGAGCTCCATCCAGGCGAACGCCATGAGCAGCAGGAAGGCGGGCCACGCCGCCAGCCATTGCGGATAGCGCCGCGCGAAACCAAGAACCGCGTCCGCGCACACGCGGCGACAACACAGCTCGGCGAAGGCGAAAATCGCGTTCCAAGGATTGACCAGCCTCCACACATCGCCGAGCAGCACCGACAAGAACGCCAGTCCCACCCAGCCGATGATCCAGATCATGACCGGCGCGATGTTGCGGATCGGATCCTGATTGCCGAACAGCCCGGCGACGATCACCACCAGCAGCATGCCGCTCGCGAGCGCGCGCGCAACTGCGGCGAGCGCCGCGGCCGGACGACCCTTGGCCCGCCAATCGATATGCCACGTGAGAAGCCCGTGCTCGGCACGCAGAAACAAGGCGAAGCCAACGAACGACAACGCGACGGTCGCGCCGGCGCCCCATATATAAAAGGAGAGCGGAAGCGGCAGATCGTAGCGCTGCCCGAAACCGTGCGCGGCGGCCGGACCGGCCGCGGCGAGGCCGAAAACAAGCGCCAGGCATCCGAGGAGCTTGCGCCGGCGCCGCGGCATGATCGCGCTATCGCGGGTGGATTTCGAGGTAAAGCAGCACGACATGACCGCGCGACGCGGAGCCGCCCGCGGACGCGCCGAAGCGATGCGCTGCGATGGCAAAACGCCCGGCCACTTTGGCATCGAGCCGCATCACGGCTTCCTCCCCGGGACGGACGGTCAGGTGGCGATCGTAGCCGTGCAAGTGCAGCTCGACCGTCTCGTCGGTGGCAAACGCAAGCTCGAGCATCGCTCCTTGGGTCACCCGTATCGTCCGGTGCGGGGCGTCGACGCTGCGGCCGCGAATGACGATCGAAAATCTCTCGGCTTCCGCGGCAGAAACCTGGCTTGGGGAATCGAGCGAGCCCAGCAAGATCGAGCCGATCACGGCGGTGGCAAACGCATTGCGGGCACGCGATCGAGCCACGGGGTGTTACACCTCGTCGGCACGGACGAGCGTCGCCGCTCCCCCGAGCAGCGTGATGAACTCGCGCCGTTTCAAAGGATCGAATCGCATTTGCCCAACCAGCCAAGCCTGGATCGCAGGATAGCGAAATTAGCAGGGATCGGTCAGAGGTACGGCGGGCATTATGCAACCGATCAGCCGAGTCGAGGACCGCTGTGAGTCAAACTCGACCCATGCGGCCGGGACCGCGTGCCCCAAGCATTTTCGCCGCTGGCCAAGGTCGGACATGACCCAAGGCGCCTTAACGGACACGCGCTCGCAAAGCTCTCGAATTGTTTGCAGCGGGTGATACCCTGCCCCTGGCAAAA
The DNA here is from genome assembly GCA_035639895.1 of Xanthobacteraceae bacterium. Classification (GTDB taxonomy): domain Bacteria; phylum Pseudomonadota; class Alphaproteobacteria; order Rhizobiales; family Xanthobacteraceae; genus VAZQ01. The sequence goes on along the minus strand of DASQXF010000342.1, from coordinate 4,402 downwards.
CCGATTTGGGGAACCACCGTGAGACTTCCGCGCCGTCGGCTTCTATCTCTGGCCGCGGGTGCTGCGGCGCTCCCGGCGCTCTCGCGGATGACGCGGGCGCAGCACTACCCGTCGCGTCCCATCATCATCATCGTGCCGGTGCCGCCCGGCGGGGTTGCTGACCCGATCGCGCGTATCCTTGCCGACCATCTGTCGGTCACGCTGGGTCAGCCCCTGGTGATCGAGAACGTCACCGGCGCGGGCGGCAGCATCGGGGTCGGCCGCGCGGCACGCTCCGCGCCGGACGGTTATACGCTGAGCATCGGCAACTGGCTCAGCCACGTCGGCGCCGGCGCCGTTTACCCGGTCCAATACGACGCGCTCAAGGATTTTGAAGCGATATCGCTGTTGACCAACAGCCCGATACTCATCACCGCTCGCAAGGATTTTCCGGCGGACGACCTCAAGGAATTGATCGCCTGGCTCAAGACAAATCCAGATAAGGCAACGGCCGCAACCGTCGGAGCGGGCAGCGCGTCGCAGGTCAGCGCCGTCTACTTTCAACGCGCGACCGGCACCCGCTTCCAATTCGTGCCCTATCGAGGCGGCGGGCCCGCCATACAGGCCGAGGTCGCCGGCCATGTCGACCTGATGTTCAACGAGGCGACGGGTGCGCTCTCCTACGTGCTCAACCGTCAAATCAAGCCCTATGCCGTGTTGGCCAAGACCCGCTGGTTCGCGGCGCCGGACATCCCGACCAGCGAGGAGTTGGGCGTGCCCGGGATCAACATTTCATTCTGGCACGGGCTGTGGGTCCCCAAGGGCACGCCGAAGGAGATCGTGGTCAAGCTCAATGCCGCGGTGGCCGCCGCGCTCGCCGACCCAACGGTACGCAAGCGCCTCACCGACATCGGTCAGGAGATATTCCCGCCGGACAAGCAGACGCCGGAAGCGCTTCATGCCTTCCACAAGGCCGAGATCGACAAGTGGTGGCCGATCATCAAGGAAGCGGGCATCAAGGCCGAATAGGCAACCGCATGACACGTCTGCGACTGATCGCGGCCGAAGCCGCTTGAGAGAACGCCGTCGCCGTAGCTGGCGCGAGCCCACGCGCGTCCGCGCGCTGGTTGCAGGAGGAGCCCTCGCTGCGGGGGCGCGTCCTCGCACGCGATATGCTGCCAGCGGATCTTGTGGGGCGGTCGGCTTCTTTGTAGGGCCCGACTCGGCTTTCATCACCGGGCAAACCCTGGTAGTGGACGGCGGTACCTATGACCACTGAGCAGCCCGTTCACGGCGAGAAAAAAAGCATGCAGCAGATCCCGGTAGTCGACCTTTCCGCGGCGCGCATCGGCGGGCTTGCATCCAGGCAAGCCGTCGCACGTGAGATCGACGCAACTTGCCGTGAGATCGGATTCTTCACCATTACCGGTCACGGCGTGCCCGTCGCGACAATGGATGAACTGCGGTCGAAGGCGCACGCCTTCTTCGCTCTGCCTTTGGAGGAGAAGCGCAGGGCAATTCATCCCGTGCCCGGCACGCCGCGGGGTTATCGCGCACAAGGACTCGAGGCGCTGGCGCATGCGAATGCCGGCACGACGCCACCTGACCTCAAGGAGTTCTATCATTTCGGCCGCCAAAGCTGGCCAAACGAGCGGTACTATGCGGGGCCCGAAGGCCGGAAATATTTCATCCCGAATCTGTGGCCGCTGAAGCCGGAGGGCTTTGCGAATGCGGCTGCAGCTTACTATGCGGAAATGGAGAAACTGGCCGCCTTCATGATGCGGCTAGCCGCACTTGCGCTCAACCTCGAAGAGCATTCTTTCGACGAAAAAATTGACAGGCATATCTCCGCCATGCGCCTGAACTTTTATCCTGAGCAGACCAGCACGCCCAAGCCGGGGCAGTTGCGTGCTGGAGCGCACACCGATTATGGGGCGTTCACGATCCTCAATGGAGAGAACGTCTCAGGCGGGTTAGAGGTACTTGCCAAAAATGGACAGTGGATCGCTGTCGAAACTGATCCCGAAACTTTTGTCGTCAACATTGGCGATCTCCTCATGCGCTGGACCAATGACCGCTGGGTTTCCAACACTCACCGGGTTGTGAATCCGCCGGCATCGATGGCGTCACGGGCAAAGCGTCTGTCCATTGCCTTCTTTCAGCAGCCCAACTACGACGCTCTCATCGAATGCATTGCCCCACCGGGCAAGGCCAAATACCCGCCCGTGAGATCGGGTGAATATCGTGATTTGAAATACCGTCAGACTACAGTTGCGGTGGCTTGACGTACACCCGCGCAGCACATTCCCGGCGGGCTACGTGGTCGAGGGCACCTACGAGTTCGCCATCGACGGCCAGCCCGGCCGGATCCTGAACGCGGACGAGACGTTCTACGAGCCATCGACCGCAGTCCACTCCGTCTCCCGAAACCGAAGCCTGACGCAGAATCATCGATGCTCCTTGCATCTTCCCGTCGTTCTTCCGTCCTCGCGGGACAGATTTTTCACTCGATAAACGAAGGAGAACGAAGCACATGTCGAAAGCGGCGTTCGTCTGGCCGCAGGGGAAGCGCATTGCCGTCGTGGTGAGCGTGCTGCTGGAAACATGGAGCGACGGCAAATCGCCAAGCTACTTCCCGCGCACGACTCCGCTCGCGCCCGGCCAAAAGGACGTAGCGGGAATCAATTGGTCGCGCTTCGGCGGCAACGAAGGCATCTGGCGTCTTGCCCGTATCCTCGAAGATACCGGCACGCCCGCAACGCTATTCTGCAACGGGCGCAGCGCCGAGCTCTGGCCGCAAGCGGTCGCCGCCTTTGCCCGCGCCGGCCATGACGTTGCCGGCCACGGCTACCTGCAGGACCAGACCTTGTTTTCGATGACTGCAGACGGCGAGCGCGAGACCATCAAGAAGACGCTCGACATCCTGCAAAATACGACCGGCCGACGACCGACCGGCTGGGTCACGCCGATCTACGGCTGGTCCGAGCATACCATCGAGTACCTCGTCGAGGCCAAGCTCATGTGGACGTCGGATTGCCTGGATTCCAGCGTGCCGCACCAACAAAAAATCAGAAGCGGGACGATCGTCGTCATTCCCTGGAGCGATTTCGTCGACAATCGCGTTCTGCGCACCGCGCCGCAAATCTATTTCGACGTCTACAAGAATACGTTCGAGTATCTCCACGCCTGCGAGCCCGGCGCCTTGCTCAACCTCGGGATCCACAGCCATTTTGGCGGGCGACCGTTGATGGCGGCAATGTTTCGCAGGACGCTGGATTATCTCAAGAGCCAGAGCGGCGTATGGTTCGCCCAGCATCACGAGGTGGCGCGATGGCTGATCGAGCAGAACGTCCAGGATATGTCCTACCGAAGCCGGCTCTTCGTTTGACACCAACGGTCGTTAACACTGACTTGTGCACGCCGTCATGGCCGGGCTTGTCACCGCAAGTCGGGTCTACCCGACTTGCGGCGCTTAACAGTGCGGAACTCGGGCATGCCCGAGTTCCGGTGCCATCCACGTCTTTTGCTGCCTCAGGCAAGAAAAACGTGGATGCCCCGGCGGCGCAGACAAGTTTACGCAGGCTGCGCGAGCTTGACTGCGTTGCCGGGCATGACGAGTCAAGAATTAACGCCGTTCGTTTGAGGGCGATCAGGATAATCCGTGCGAGCGCCGTGACGCTGGTCGGCCTCGCCTTGTCCGCCGTGCACGCAGCGGCAGAACCGAGCTATCCATCGCGCCCGGTGCGCATCATCGTTCCATCCGAAGCGGGCGGCGGCACCGATATTTCCGCGCGCGCTCTGGCCGATCGGCTGGCGCAATCCACCGGCCAGCAATTCTACATCGAGAACCGTCCGGGTGCCGCAGGGATGCTCGGGATCGAGATAGCGGCCCGCGCACCGAACGATGGATATACGCTGCTGATCGCGGCGAGCACCATCACGATCGTGCCTTCGACCAACAGCAATGTGAAGTACGATATCTTGCGCGATTTCGTGCCGATCAGCCAATTGATCAACTCGCCAAGCGTTCTGCTCGTCAATCCCGGTCTACCGATCAAATCGGTCAAGGACTTCCTCACCACCGCGAAAGCCAAGCCGAGAGAACTCAGTTACGCTTCCGCCGGCGTCGGCAGCCAACCCCACATGGCGATGGAGCTGCTCGGTCTCATGGCTGACATCAGTATTCAGCACATTCCCTACAAGGGCGTCGCGCCTGCCATGACCGACGTCATCGGCGGTCGCGTTGCCTCGATGATGGGCAATTTGATCTCGGCAAAGTCGCAGATCGATGCAGGCCATCTGCGCGGCCTTGCCGTCTCCAGCTTGAAGCGTTCCGCCGTGCTGCCGAGCCTGCCCACGGTCTCCGAAGCCGGCGTGCCCGGTTACGAGGCGATCCAATGGTTCGGCCTGTTCGCCCCCGCCG
>DASQXF010000341.1:0-5805 GCA_035639895.1 Xanthobacteraceae bacterium | reverse complement strand
GCCTCTGGAATATGGGTCCCCGCTTTCGCGGGGACGATAGGTGGTTTGGATTCGGCATCACTTCTCAAACGGCAGCCCGACATATTGCTCCGCGAGCGAGGCTTGGGCGTGCTCGGAGGCGTGGAGATAATCGAATTGGTTTTCTCGCGCCCGCTGGTCGAACGGCGTCTCATTCGGAAACCGGTGCAGCAGCATGGTCAACCACCAGGACATGCGCGCGGCGCCCCACACGCGGCGCAGCGCCATATCGGAATAGCAATCGAGGTAGTGCGTCTTGCCGGTCTTGTACGTCTGCTCCAGGCCGCGCGAGAGGTAGAACACGTCCGACACAGCGAGGTTGAGGCCCTTCGCCCCGGTGGGCGGCACGATGTGCGCGGCATCGCCTGCCAGGAATAGCCGCCCGTACCGCATCGGCTCGGCGACGAAGCTGCGCAGCGGCGCAATGGATTTTTCGATCGAGGGACCCGTGACGATCTTATCCGCCATCTCCTTGGGACATCGCGCCTTGAATTCTTGCCAGAAGCGCTGGTCCGGCCAATCCTCCAATCGAGCGTCGAGGTCGCACTGGATATAGTAGCGGCTCAGCATCGGGCTGCGCATGGACGCAAGCGCAAAGCCGCGGCTGTGGTAGCAATAGCAAAGGTCGGGGAACGGCGGCGTCTCCGACATGATGCCGAGCCATCCGAACGGATAACCCTTTTCGTAGGTCCGTAGCACAGAGGCGGGAATCGATTGCCGGCTCACGCCATGAAAGCCGTCGCAGCCGGCGATGTAATCGCAGTCGATGCGGCGCCTTTGGGCATCCTTCTCGTATGTCACGTATGGGCGGTTCGATGTGAGGTCGTGCAATGCAACGTCGCGCGCTTCGTCGATGATCTCGCCGCCGGCCGCATCGCGCGCGGCATAAAGGTCTTCGGTGATGGCGGTTTGGCCGTAGGCCATCATCGACTTGCCCGTGTGTTTTTTCGTGTCGATGAAGAATCGCGGACGCCCCTCCCAGGCGATGGCCGATCCGTTGTGGGGATGGCCCTCGCGGTCCATGCGCTCGCCGAGGCCGAGGGCGCGCAGGAGGTCGATCGTGCCCGCCTCCAAAACGCCGGCGCGAATCCGCTGCAGGACATGCGCCCGGCTCTGCCGTTCCAGCACGATGCTGTCGATGCCGTTGAGATGGAGAATATGAGACAAAAGCAGCCCGGCCGGGCCGCCGCCGATGATTGCTACTTGGGTGCGCGTCGCCGTTGCCACCGTCGCTGTGCCCAGTGTGACACCGCTCTCAAGGCAAGGCCCAATCGCATGAATTGGCAAGCGGATTTCGTTGCTTGATCCGCGGCTGTGCCTGCAGGCAAACTCGGCACCGATCCAGGCTGACGAGGGAGGGCGACATGGCCGGGGCAGTGGATTTTTCCGCCGGCGGCTACCGGTTTGTGCCGAGCGTGTTTCAGTTTTCGGCTGGGGCTGCGGCCCAACCGGGTCACGCCATTGAGCGCGTGCGATTCCGCCACCCGGTGCCGCTCAAGCAGGGGTTCGAACGCATCGAGCACCTGATCACGCAGGCGGGACGGCCGCTGACGTCGTTCTGCGCCTGCGAGTTGCGTTCGCCCGCTCCGTTCACCGAGCAGGGCTTTCGCGCCTTCAACGAAGTCTATGTCGTCACGCTGCAAAGGTGGGGCCTGTTCGACGGCAAAGTGAACCCCGTCGCCCGCAGCAACGTGTGTCCCGAGATCGATCCGCCGGCGGAGCCGTCGTTCCACGCCTTCTCCTTCACCGTCGCGGCGACGGATTCCGCACCGAGCTTTGTGATCGCAGGCAGCGCCGAGGCGCGAGAGGGCGGCGCGAGCTACCAGGAGCGCACCGTTCGTTACGGCGAGACCAATCCCGACGCAATGCGCGAGAAGGCGCGCTACGTGCTCGACGAACTGGAGCGCCGAGTCGCCGAGTTCGGCTACCGCTGGGCCGATAGCACGGCGACGCAGGTCTACACCGTGCATGACCTTTATCCGTTCCTGGCCGAGGAGATCGTGCGGCGCGGGGCGGCGCGTGCCGGGCTCACCTGGCACTATGCGCGGCCGCCGGTGCAAGGCCTCGAATACGAGATGGATTGCCGCTCCATCAGCCGGGAGCGGATCATCTGAGTGCCGCATCACACCGCCCCTCCGACCCTCTATGGGCTGATGAGTCGGCCCGTTGCCGTCTCCCGAAATTCCAATAACAATTGGCGAGCCTAGAAAACCGTAGCGAGCAAACTGTGCTCAGCGCCGAGAAAAACCGCATTCTCACCCAGGTCGGCCCGGGGACGCCGATGGGCGAGCTGTTGCGCCGCTACTGGATGCCGATCGGGGGCGCGAGCGAACTCGACAAGAACCCGATCAAGCCCATTCGCCTCATGGGCGAGGACCTCGTGCTCTACAAAGATCAGGGCGGACGCTTCGGGCTTATCGATCGGCACTGCCCGCATCGGCGCGCCGACCTCTCTTATGGATTCGTCGAGGAGCGGGGCATCCGCTGCAACTACCACGGCTGGCTGATGGACGAGGCCGGGCACTGCATCGAGCAGCCCTACGACGACATCGTTAATCCGCACTCGCGCGCCAAGGAGCGCTGCGCGATCACAGCCTATCCAGTCAAAGAATGCGCGGGGCTGTTATGGACCTATATGGGGCCGCAGCCGATGCCGGAGCTGCCAGTGTGGGAGCCGTTCACGTGGGAGAACGGCTTTCGCGAGATCGTATTGTCCGAGGTTCCCTGCAATTGGTTTCAGTGCCAGGAGAACTCCTGCGATCCCGTGCATTTCGAGTGGATGCACGACAATTGGAGCCTGCGGCTCACCGGCAAGGAGGGCCCCTACGCCAGCAGGCACCTCAAGCTCAAGTTCGAGGAATTCGACTACGGCTTTATCTACAAGCGCGTGCGCGAGGATTCCGATGAGCACAATCCGTATTGGACCGTGGGCCGCATCGCGCTGTGGCCGAACGGATTCTATCTCGGCAACCATTTCGAATGGCGCGTGCCGGTCGATGACGAGAACACGCTCAGCGTCGCCTGGTTCTTTATGCGCGTGCCGAAGGGGCGCGAGCCCTACGTGCAGGAAAGCGTGCCAGCCTGGGTGAGTCCGATTAAGGACGAGCACGGCCGCTGGATCACCAGTCACGTTATCAATCAAGACATCATCGCCTGGGTCGGGCAGGGCCGGATCGCCGACCGCACCAAGGAGCACCTCGGCCCGAGCGATCTCGGCATCGTCATGATCCGCAAGCGACTGTTCGAGGATCTCGAGGCCGTCGCGCAGGGTCGCGACCCGAAGGCGATCATCCGCAACCCGAATGTCGCCAAATGCGTCGAGCTGCCTTTTTTCCAGAGGAAGGAGAGCGTCGAAGGCATCCCACTCGAGGACTATGACAGATATCCCCTGTTGAAGGCGCGGCTCACGGCGTTTCGGCATTGCTATGGCCAGCCGCCCGACGTGCGGCGGGCCTTCGAGGAGGCCATGGGTATCGCCAAATGACCTCGGCGGTATTGCGCAACCGCGCCCACGTCCCCGGCTTTAGAAGCCTTCTGACAAACGTCATTTAATGACTTTCGTCGGGAACCGTACCCAGACAGCCGCGTTGCAGCAAAAGCTGAGGGGTCCTCGCCATGCCGAGCGTTGCGTATTTCCGCCGACAGGCCGACATCTGCTTTCGCCTCGCGCTGATCGCCTCCGACGAGGAGGTATCCAATCGGCTGATCATGATGGCGAAGGAGTACACGGCGAAGGGCGACGCGCTCGCCGAGCAAGCCGGAGCAGATGTGTCCGCCAGGGTCGACCCGGCCGCATTACCGGGTATGGAGGAAGGCGACCCGGTGGCGAATTTGCCGTCGAACGTCCCCGACCCTTCCGCCGATCGCTAGGACGATCAGGCCCGCCAACGATCCCATAACGAGAAGCCCGCCGCGAGGCTGCGACGGGCTCGAGCCATCGACGCGGCGGTGATGGCCGCGCCAGCTGGCCCAGCGCGAGGCTCGTCAGCTCGGCATCAGCACGCTGTCGATGACGTGGATGACGCCGTTCGACTGGAACACGTTCTGGATGGTCACGCGCGACGCATTGCCCTTGGCATCGCGGATGGTCAGCGCTTGGCCCTTGAACTCGACCGTGAGCTCTTCGCCTTCGACGGTCTTGAACTTGGCCTTGCCACCGCCCTTGTTGGAGGCTTCCCACAAGTCCCGGACCGAGAGCCGGCCGGGCAGCACGTGGTAGGTCAGCACCGCGGTTAGCTTCTCCTTCATCTGCGGCTTGAGCAAGCTATCGACCGTGCCCGCCGGCAGCTTTTGAAAGGCGGCGTTGGTCGGCGCGAAGACGGTGAAGGGGCCCGACCCTTGCAGCGTGTCGACCAGGCCCGCGGCCTTCACGGCGGCCACGAGGGTGGTGTGATCCTTTGAATTCATCGCGTTCTGGATGATGTTCTTCGAGGGATACATCGGCGCGCCGCCAACCGTGACGGTTTGCTCCTTCATTTGCGCATGCGCCGGGACGGGCGCGCCGGCGGCGAAGGCGAGCGCCGCGACGGCGACCGCCGTCGGCAAGATCGAGGTTTTCATGTCGCTTTCTCCATGTGCTGTTCGCGCCGCGCGAGCGGCTGCGCATGGAGATACGAAGCGCATGAGGTCAGGATGCAGCGGCTCGAGATTTTTCATGCGTCAGCGAGCCGCGTGGCCTATGCGGGCGGCGGTTGTCCCTCGATCGTCATGCGCGGGCTTGACCCGCGCATCCATCTTCTTCGCAAGAAGCTTTTTCCGAAGATGGATGGATTGTAGGGTCAAGCCCCGGCAATGACGGCGGATGGGTTGGCGTGAATGGCTGGCCTACAGACGCGTGAGTTTGCCGCTGGCGATCACAGGTCCGGTCGGTTGCCCGGTGGGCGACCCGCCGGGAGGCTCGAGCGAGATCGCAAGCGCCGCGTCCGGGATAAGCCGGTCAGCGAGATCGGGCGGGATCGTAAGTCGCATCGCCTGCCCCGGGTGGATGAGCCCGAGTGAGTGCGGGCGTTGGTTGGGCAGAATGAGCCACAACTCGACCGCGCGCGGATCGTTGGTCAAGAGCGCGGCCGGCACGACGACGAGATCGTTGCCCGTCACCGCGGCAACTACGTTCGGTTGCCCGCTGCTTCCGGCGAGTGTTGCCATCAGCGGCGCCCGCGTCGTGGGGATGAGCCCGATATACACAAGCGCCGCAATGCTGGCGGCCGCGAGCGTCGCCGATGCAATGCCGAAACCGCGCCAGAACGCGAGGTCTTGCCACAGCGATGCGGGCTGCGTCGCTTGCGGCGACGCGATCGCAGCCTCGATCTGCGACCAGGTGTGCTGCGGCGGCGTAACCGGCGCGACCGCATCGGCAAGCACGCCGAGCCGCTCCTCCCAGAACGCCACCTCGGCGGCGAGCGCCGGCTCGTGCGTCAAGCGACGCTCGACCTCGCGCCGCTCCTCCGCCCCGAGCACGCCCAGCACGTATTCAGCGGCGATGACTCTGCCGCCGTCCGCCGGGTCGATGGTGTGGTCGTCGCTCATCGTTCGAGACAGGCTCTCAGTTTCAACAGGGCGCGCCGAATCCAGCTCTTCATCGTGCCAAGCGGAACGTTCATCCGCGCGGCCAATTGCTCGTAGGTGGCGCCGTCGAGAAAGGCGGCGCGAATGGCAGTCGCGTGCCGCGCCTCCAGCTCCTCGAGACAGCGGGCGAGCCGTTGCTGCTGCTGCCTCGCTTCGACGCGTTCGAGCGCGGCCGGGGCGGGATCGCTGACGGCATCGGCCGCCTCGATCGGTTCGAGGCGG
>DASQXF010000340.1:0-2516 GCA_035639895.1 Xanthobacteraceae bacterium | reverse complement strand
GCCGGCAGCCGCGCGCTGGTGCGAGCGCAAGGCGAACTCATCCTGCTCTTCACGCGAGATGTGGTTGATTTTGGCCATCTTTTCCGCCGACTCGCCCATCGTTTCGCCCGTCGACGGCTCGGCGATCGCCGGCGCGACCGGGGGAAGGCTCGTGACCACGCTGTCCAACGAAATGAAAAGGCGCGACGTGCAGTTCGGTCTGATCTCCGTGTGCGCCCAGGGCGGCATGGGATTCGCCATGGTGCTGGAGCGTCGGTAGTGGCGACGCTCGCCCGGCCGTCCGCCCGTGTCGCTCCCGCGTTGACTTGGGAGGTCAACGAGGGTATCGCGACGGTCGTGCTCGACCTCAAGGGTCAGCCGGTCAACGTGATTTCGCGCGCTGTCAAAGATGAGTTCCTCGCCTGCTTTGCCGCGCTGGCGGCCGATTCCCACGTACGCGCCGTCGCGTTTTTCTCGGGCAAGCCCGAAAATTTCATCGCCGGCGCCGATATTGAGGAATTCGTCCAACTGACGTCCGCCGCGGAGGCCGAGCGCTTGTCGGCGGACGCTCAAGAGATGCTCGATCGCGTGGCCCGTTTTCCCAAGCCGGTGGTCGTCGGCATCCATGGCTCCTGTCTGGGTGGCGGGTTCGAATTTGCGCTCGCGTGTCATTACCGGGTCGCCACCGATCATCCCAAGACCCAGATCGGCTTGCCGGAAGTGCAGCTCGGCATTCTGCCCGCGGTGGGCGGGTGCCAACGGCTGCCGAGACTCATCGGCGCGCGCGCGGCACTGGACATGATTCTCGCGGGGAAGAGCGAACGCGCGGCCAAGGCGTTCCGTCTGGGGATGATCGACGAGCTCGTGCCGCCATCGATCCTGCAAGACATCACGATCGCTGCCGCCAAGCGCATGGCCGACGGCTGGCGACCGAAGCGCAAGCGCGCTGGCGGCTTCCTCGGCTTCTTGCTCGACGGCAATCCGCTCGGGCGCGCGATCGTGTTCCGCCAGGCGCGCAAACAGGTGATCGAGCGCACGGGTGGAAACTACCCCGCGCCACTCGCCGCGCTCGAGGCGGTCGAATACGGACTCAAGCACGGCATGGTCGAGGGATTGAAGCGTGAGGCGCAGCTGTTCGGTCAACTCGCCGTGACGGACGTCTCGCGCAAGCTCGTGCAGATCTTCTTCGCGACCAACCAACTCAAAAAAGATCCCGGCGTGGACAACGCGCCACCTCCGGTCCGCGTCGAGCGGCTGGGCATCATCGGCTCGGGGTTCATGGGATCCGGGATCGCGGGCACCGCGGTTGCACAAGCCGAAGTCGACGTAAGAATGAAGGACGCCGACCTGGGGCGGGTCGCGCAGGGGGTACTGACGGCGCGTGCGATCCTGGACGATCGGCTCAAGCGGCGCCGTATCACAAAGTACGAGTACGCCCGCCTCGTGGCCTTGCTGTCGGGTAGCGACACGTACGCCGGCTTCGGCCGCGCCGAGTTGACGATCGAAGCGGTGTTCGAAGAGCTTGGCGTCAAACAGCAAGTGTTGCGTGAAGTCGAGACGGTCCTGCATCCCGACGCAGTGTTTGCCTCGAACACGTCGACCATTCCCATCACCCAAATTGCGCAAGCGGCGCGCGTGCCGGAGCGCGTGATCGGGATGCATTTCTTCTCGCCCGTCGCCAAGATGCCGCTGCTCGAGGTCATCCCCGGCGCGCGCACAAACGCGCAGGCGATCAGCACGGCGGTCGCGTTCGGGCGGCGCATGGGCAAGACGGTCATCGTCGTGAAGGACAGCCCCGGCTTTTGGGTGAACCGGATTCTGGCGCCCTACGCGAATGAAGTCGGTCATCTGCTTGCCGAAGGCGCATCGATCGAAGCGATCGACAGCATGGCGGTGCGATTTGGATTCCCAGTCGGACCGGTGACGCTGCTCGACGAAGTCGGCCTCGATGTCGCGGTCAAAGTGGCGGGCGTGATGCAGGAGGCCTACGGTGACCATATCATCCCGGCGCCACGAGCGGGCGTCGCCGTGCTCGTAAAGGAAGGCCGCCTGGGACGCAAGTCCGGACGCGGTTTTTACACGTACAGGCGCGGCAAGAAACGTGGGGTCGACGAAAGCGTCTACGGCGTGCTCGGGGTCCATCCGAACGGTGGTCCGCGGCCCGCGGAGATCCTGCAGCGGCTCGTGCTGCCGATTGTGAACGAAGCCGCGCGCGCGCTCGGCGAAGGGGTCGTGCGCAACCCGCGCGACGGCGACATCGGGGCAATCTTCGGGTTCGGCTTCCCGCCGTTCCGCGGCGGCCCGCTTCGCTACGCCGACGATCTGAGCGCCGCACGGATCGTGGCCGATCTGGGGCGGCTGGCGGAGCGATACGGCCCGCGTTTTGCGCCGGCCGAGGTGCTGCGGGAGCATGCGCATGCCGGGACGAAATTCTACGGCTGATGCTCCGAGCCGTTTTTCTATGGTTGAGCGAACAGCCGCGCATCTTTGGCTTCGTCCGGAAAAATCGGCTTGCCCGCAAGCTGGCGGCGCGGTTC
>DASQXF010000339.1:0-3319 GCA_035639895.1 Xanthobacteraceae bacterium | reverse complement strand
TCTGCAGCGCCGCCAGCACCGCGTTCGACGGTTCGAGCACGGTCATCACCGGCACGCTGCTCGGCGCGCGCAGCGATGACCACACATCGTTCGGAAAATCCTTGACGCTCGCCGGCACCGTGATGACTGGGATGGTCGAGGCCGCCGACAATGTGGGGCCGGCGCCGTTCGAGCGGCCGATGAAGGCGATAACGACACAGTCCGGCACCTCCTGGATCATCCGATGCAGGATGCCGATGCCGGCCACCGGTTCCTTGTGTATCGAGCAGGTCACGACGGTCATCAAATCGCTTACATCGCCGAGCGCGTCGCAGAAGGCCCGCGTGTCGTCCTTCTCGGAGCCGCGCCAAAGGATGATGCGCTGCTGCGGCAGCTGGAAATTGCCTGTGATCTCGGCTACCTGTCGGTACTTCTTCTCCACGTCGTCAAGCGCGCCGCCATCGCGGTAGACCTGCTTGTCGATGTAGGAGCCGTTCTCGATTACGCGCCACGAGTCGTTGTCGATCACGTCTGCGAGCAGCAGTCTGCCTTTCGTGTCGTAACCGAACTCGACCTTAAGGTCGACCAACGTGCCGCCCTGCAGCTGCCACGCCTTCTCCAGCACCAGGAATGCATCGCGGGCGATACGACGCATCTCCGGGAAGTTTTTCCATTCGTCCGCGTTCCTGAGCACGTCCGAGCTGTGCAGGACCAGGAACGGCTCTTGTCCGAGCAGCGGCTTCGCGGGGTCCAATAGCTGGATTTGCGCTTTCCCCTCCTCGAAAACCATCAGTGGATCATCGGCGACGAGCGGCTTGCCCTTCCAGTTCTTGCCCTTCGTCTTGAGATAGAATTCCACGAGTGCTTTCGGGAAAAGCTGACCCTTGCGGACGCCGGGATTGCGCTTGAGGTAGGATCCGTGCGCCTCGCGTCGCACCACCACCTCGTAGGGAAGCATGGTGCAGCTTGGCGCCACAAACGAGGTCGGGCCGTTCCGCTCGACGAACGCGACCGGTACGCGGCAGGCCTTGAGCAGTCGGAACACGTTGCAGGTCGTGAGGGTGGCGAGCTTGCCCTTGTTGGGGATCAGGTCGTGCTTAGCGCCGTCGCCGGCAGTGATGTCGTCCTTGGCGACCAGCATGACCAGATCGGGATGGCTAGCGACCTGATGGATTTTCTTGGTCTTGCCCTCGTTCAACAGGGTGCCGAGCAGGTACTGCTGTTGTTCGGCCGTATGCGCGTCCACGGCGGGGCCTCTCGGGTTGGCGCGCGGCCACCAGACCGCGGCGGTTCCAACCTCTAACTAGGATAGGTCGCGGCCGATTTGAAGCACGCACCGCGGGTTGACCACAGGAGTCGGCGCACCCAGCGATCGTCACGGTCCCTCTTCGGCTTGAGAAACGATGATAATCTGGAGCAGCTGAAGCGCAGCTGCAGCGAAGTCGTTAGCGAAATGTCGCAGCCCTACATCAGCGATGCGAAGTATTGGCACGAGCGTGCCGCCGAGGCTCGCTCGACCGCCAAACTGCTGGAAGACCGGAAAGCCAAACGGCAATTGCTTGCTATTGCCGGCAAGTACGATCAGCTCGCCGATCACTTCAAGGATCGGTCGAAGGCACGGACAAATCAGCTGATCATGCTGCGCGGGCGCGCCGAGATGCTGCGCGAAGGGCAAGAGCACCAGGACGCTCAGCACCCACTGCGCTCGCGCTACCCGCAGCTCGCCGCGATGCAGATCGCAACCTACCCGGTGATCGCCGTGCGCATCGAGCGAACGAGAAGCTGGGGCGACCTGTCAGTCGGCGCGACAAACGAGTAGGATCGCGCTGGATTGCGGGACGGAAGATACGGTGATGAGTGTAATGGTTATGGCGATCGACACTGATCCATCCCCGCTGTCATGGCCGGGTCCGGGCACCCCGCCGGGCATGACAAGGCAATCATTCAACCCATCGGTGTAATCGGCCATGCTGGTTGGCGCCTACTACTTTCCCACGGATTACGGCATCGCGATCGACGAGCTCGCGCGCGCGCTCGAGGCGCGCGGCTTCGAATCGCTGTTCGTGTGCGAGCATACGCACATCCCGGTCAGCCGCCGCACGCCGTTCGCGGGCGGCGGCGAGCTGCCCAAGCGCTACTCGCATACGCACGATCCGTTCGTGGCGCTGTCGTTTGCAGCGGCGGCGACCCGCACGCTCAAGCTCGGCACTGGCATTGCGCTCATCCCGCAGCGCGATCCTATCGTCACCGCCAAGTCGGTCGCGAGCCTCGACCAGCTTTCGGGCGGCCGTTTCATGTTCGCCATCGGCGGCGGCTGGAACGTCGAAGAAATGGAGAATCACGGCGCCCGCTACGAGACGCGCTTCAAACTGCTGCGCGAGCGCGTCTTGGCAATGAAGGAGCTTTGGACGAAGGAGCAGGCCGAATTTCACGGGCGGTTCGTCAATTTCGATCCGGTCTGGCTCTATCCCAAACCGAAGCAGAAGCCGCATCCGCCCATCTTGCTCGGGGGAGAGAGCGACCACACGGTGCGCCGCGTGGTCGAATTCTGCGACGGCTGGTTCCCGCGTACACGCTCGGGCTGGGAGCCGAAAGGCGCGGCGGCGCGGCTGCGGCAAGCGGCGCTTGCGGCGGGACGCGATCCCGCCACGCTGTCGATCACGGTGTTCAACGCGCCGGCCGATGCGGCAGCGCTTGCGCCCTATCGCGAGGCGGGCATCACCCGCGTGCTGTTCGAAGTGCCCGATTTGAGCCGCGACGACATCCTGCGCCGGCTCGACGCGCTCGCCCCGCTCGCGGCGGAACATCGGTAATCAGGCGGACTCCCGCTCGATCGCGCCTTGGCGCCTTTGGTCGGCGAGCGCGAGCGAGAGCTCACAAGCCATCGAACCACTGGGCGGCGTCGTACGCCAACGCGGCGAGGACGCAGGTCCCGATGGCGCTCCATAGGATGCCGAGGAGCAGCACGGTATTCGCGCGCTCGACCAGTCGCTTGTCGATCCGATGGATCACCGCGGACCTCATCTCCGATGCCATGGGAAAATCTAGGGCGGCGCGCTGAGGAGAATGTGATCGCGCTCACAGAGGCACCAGTTTGGAGGGGACATTTCGCGCCGCTTCAGGGCACCTTTTTAGATGCAATTTGAATATAGTTCTTGACTACACAATGTCTCCATACTAGAAGATTCGCATCCTCGCTCTTTGGAGGGGCGTCTCCGGAGACATCCTGAAGGCGGAGCGGGGAGTGGCGTCCTGCGGCGGCGGCTCGCAACCGCTGCCCCGGGAGGTCCGGGACCCCGCCCGTCAGGCACTACGACCTGGCTGCGAGGAGCTCGCTGAG
>DASQXF010000338.1:0-2133 GCA_035639895.1 Xanthobacteraceae bacterium | reverse complement strand
CCGCTTTCGCACGACAGTTCTTGGAGGATTGGCATGCGCGCAATTTTCGCAGCACCTGTGCTCGCCGCCGTCGTCTTCGCCCCGGCGCACGCGCAGGAGCCCTGGCCGCAGCGGCCGGTCACCATCGTCGTGCCGTTCGCGGCCGGCGGATCGGCGGACTTGCTCGCGCGTATCTTGCAGCAGCACCTGCAGGCGAAACTCGCCGTGCCGTTCGTGGTCGAGAATAAATCCGGCGCCGGCGGCAGCATCGGCACCGGTTTTGTGGCGAAGGCGCCAGCCGACGGCTACACGCTGCTCGTGGGCACCGTCAGCTCGATCGCCATCAATGCGTTCCTCTACACCAAGCTCAATTTCGACGTTGCCCGCGACCTGCAGCCGGTCTCGTTGCTGGTGCGGTTTCCCAATCTTCTGTTCGTCAATCCGAAGGTGCCGGCGAAATCGGTGCCGGAGCTGATCGACTACCTGAAGGCGAATAATGGAAAGATCAACTATGGCTCGTCGGGAATCGGCACCTCCTCGCACCTCTCTTCGGTGATGTTCGAGCTCGCGACCAACACCAAGATGACCCACGTTCCGTTCCGCAGCACTGCCGAGGTCGTCAACAGCATGCTGGGCGGCAACATCGATCTTGCCATCGACAGCATGACGACGGTCTGGCCGTTCGCGGCGGCGGGAAACGTGCGCGCGCTGGCGGTGACCACCCCACAGCGCAGCGCCGCGGCGCCGGATTTGCCAACCATCGGCGAAACTCTCAAGGGCTACGAGGCAACCGCCTGGCAAGGATTGTTTGCGCCCGCCGGTACGCCGCGGCCCATCCTCGACAAGATCGCCGCGGAAGTGAAACGGGTTTGGGAACTGCCCGAGGTCATCACCGCGCTCAAGAACGTCGGCGCCGAGCCGGCGACGTCCTCTCCCGATGAATTCGCCGCCTACACCGCGGCCGAGCGCGTGCGCTGGGGCGAGGTAGTCAAGGCATCAGGCGTGAAGATCGACTGAGCGTGCCTCGATTTGGCGCACGCTTATTCCGCCGCTTCCCGTCGCGCGCCTCCTGGGGAACGATCGCGGAAATGCGGGAGAACCTCCTCAGCGATCGCCGTCATGTTGGCGCGCGCCATGTCGTCCGGCAGCGTGCCGAACTGGGTCTTCGTCAGCGAGGTGTTGAACCCCGCTAGATCCTGATATTCGGCGAGCTTTTCGCGCACGGTATTGGGGCTTCCCACGATCACCACGCCCGCCTTGATCACGTCCTCGATTGACTGCGGTTTGCCCGTGACCTTCGCCGCGCGCACCCGTTTCATGGAAGCAGGATCCGTATAGCCCGGCGGCAGCAGCATTTCGGTCGGCATTTTCAGGAAGTAGTTCATGAGCGCTTCGAGATGCGGCCGCGCCTCGCGCACCGCCTTTTCGTCGGTCTCGGCCACGTAGATCGTGTTCGACCACGCAAGCTGATCGGGCGAGGCCTGGTAGCCGGCCTTGTCGGCCTCCTCGCGATACATCTGAAAGAAGCGCGCGACCGCCGCGATGGGGCTGAGCGTCTGGCAATAGGTGTAGCGCATGCGCGCGGCCCAGCGGATGGTCGAGCCGGAACCTTGCGAGGGAATCCAGATCGGCGGATGCGGCTTCTGGTAGGGCCGCGGCCACGGGTTGACGTATCGGAACTGATAGTGCTTGCCCGCGTAAGAAAAGGGGCCCGGCTCGCACCATGCCCGCACGATGAGGTCGTGCGCCTCGGCGTAACGCTCCTGCGAATGCGCCGGATTGATGCCCATGGCGTGATATTCAGCGCCGATGCCGCGCACGAATCCTGCGATCAGCCGCCCGCGCGTGAGATTGTCGAGGATCGCGTATTCCTCCGCCACCATCAGTGGGTTGTTGATCAGCGGCAGCGCGCGGCCGAGAACGGCGAGCTTGGCGCGCTTGACGCTGCGGGCGAGCGCGCCGGCGAGAACGCCGGGAATGGGCATCATGCCGTACGCGGTCTGGTGATGTTCATTGAGGCACACGCCGTCGAAGCCGAGCTTGTCGGCAAGCTCCATCTGATCGAGGTACTCGTGATAGAGCTCGGCGCCCCGTTGCGGGTCGTAATGCCGGTTCGAGAATGTGACCCAGGCCGAGCCGTTCCTGCCGATCGCA
>DASQXF010000337.1:0-3871 GCA_035639895.1 Xanthobacteraceae bacterium | reverse complement strand
TGCAACGTCTCTGGTGGCACGCGGACTGCGCGTGACCGGGATTGATACCTCGCCGACGTTGGTCTCTCTTTGTCGTACTCGGCTTCCCGAGCAGGAGTGGATCGTCGCCGATATGCGCTCGTTGTCGCTCGGCCGAACCTTCGACGGTGTGCTCGCCTGGGACAGTTTCTTTCATCTCGCGCCGGATGATCAGCGCAAGATGTTTGCAGTGTTTGCGGCGTATGCCGGGCGTGGAGCCCTGTTGATGTTCAACACCGGCCCGTCCTATGGCGAGAGTGTCGGCTGTTATTGAGGCGACCCCGGTCTACCACGCGAGTCTCGATGCCGCTGAGTACAAGGAGTTGCTGACGCGGCAGAACTTCGAGCTCATTGATCACAGGGTTGAAGACCCTCGCGCTGGAGGCCGGACGGTGTGACTCGCCCGGCGCGCGTGCCGATCAGGTCGCAAGGCGGCTTGAGCGCAGCGAAAAGGTTCGCGGGCGCAGACGCGCGGCGGCGAGAGGATGTGCATCACTGCTCGAAGATCAAGCAGGTCGTCGTGCCGTGCGCGAGAACGCGCCCATTTTTGTCCGTCAACGTTCCCTCGGCCGTACCGATACGGCGCCCGCAACTGATGACCTTGCCTTCGGCCTTCACGAGCCCGGTCTGTGGCGTGACGGGCCGGACCAGAGAAATCTTGAACTCGAGCGTCGTTTGCGCAAAGCCCTTGTCCAGCATGGAGCGGATGGCGAGCCCCATGCAGCTGTCGAGCAAGGTTGCCGCAAGCCCGCCATGCACGGTGCCGGCGGGGTTGAGGTGACCCGCATGGGGTTCTGCGGCGGCAACGACGCGACCCTTGGAAACCTCAACGATGTCGTAGCCGAGCGTTTGCGCCATGCTGTTCAGCGGTAGCGTGCCGTCCACGAGCCCCTGAACGAATTCGAGGCCGCTCATGGCGCGTTGCTCCTCGTCAGCGACGACGCCGAAACGTTTGCGAGGCGAGACTTCCGTCATGCAATTGCTCTTCGCGAGTTAGAAGCGCCCATGATAGCCTCGCATGTCCAGCAAGTCTGAAACACTCCGTTTCTTGCCGTCGAAATTCGTTTTGGATTGACGACTTCGATCCGGCTCCCTACGTTCGCCATGCCTGATGGGGATGGGGTCCCCCGATAACCGCCGCTGTGGCTGATGACTCCTGCCAACCGCGCCGTCGCGCAAGGTGGGAGTTATGCGCGCATACTTGGTTGTGCTCGTTGGCGGCGGCATCGGTTCTGCCCTCCGGCACGCCGTCAACATCGCCTTTGCCCGTTGGTTCGGCACAAGCTTCCCGTTCCACACACTGTTCGAGAACGTGACCGGCTCACTCGTGATGGGGCTCATTGTCGGGTATTTTGCGTTCAGAGGCGATGCGTCGCAGGCCGTTCGCCTATTCCTCACCACCGGCGTTCTTGGCGGCTACACGACGTTCTCCGCATTTTCGCTGGAGGCCGTGCTGCTTTGGGAACAGCATCACCACGGCAAGGCCGCCTTGTACGTGCTCCTGTCGGTCGGCGCCTCGCTCGCCGGCCTGTGGCTCGGGCTCTATCTCGCGCGCAAGATGCTGTGACGCCGCTTTCGGTAACGAAACCCTGCCTTGGATGGCGCGATTGCCGAGCCGATGCTAGCCTCGTGTCTGCAAACCAAATTCGGGGACATACGGAATGGAGAATCTGACGCGTGAGATGAAGAATCTAAAGTACCCGCCGATCCGCCGCGTGGTGACGGGCCACGCTTCCAATTGCGTGGCCAAAGTCCTCATCGATGCGCCGGCGACCAACGCCAAGTTCCCGCAAGCGGGACTCGTCTCCACCATGATGTGGTGCACCGATGGCGCCCCGGCAAAAATCCCGATCGGCGAGACAATCGAGGACATGGGTGGCCGCATTCTCGGCACGGCGCCGCCGGCCAAGGGAACGCGTTTTGCCGTGATCGACTTTCCGCCGGGCAATACCCCGCACATGCATCGCACCGAAACCGTCGACTACGTCATCGTGCTGGAAGGCGAGATCGAGATGGACATGGACGACTCCACGGTCAAGCTCAAGCAGGGCGACATCATGATCCAGCGCGGCACCAACCACGCCTGGGCCAACCGCAGCGACAAGCGCGCGCGTGTTGCCTTCGTTCTCGTCGACGCCGAGCCGCTCGGGATCGGCAACCCGGTGGTCGGCGCCGCCAGCGCGCGCTGACCGCCGGCGGATGGTCCAAACGCAAGGAGATCCTCGATGCCGAATCTTTCGGGAACCGCGTACGCGGCGGCCATAGCGCTTCTGATCGGCGCGACCGTCGTGCCCGGCGCCGCGCAGACCTTTCCGAGCGGCAATGTGAAGCTCATCGTGCCGGTACCGGCCGGCGGGGTCACCGATACGATGGCGCGGATCGTGGCGCAGCGGCTCTCCGACATGTGGGGGCAATCGGTGATCGTCGACAACCGCCCCGGCGGCAATTACGGCATCGGGGCGCAGGCCGTGAGCCGCGCGCCGGCCGACGGATACACGCTCCTGGTTGCGCCGGACTCCACCTTCACGGCCAATCCGGCGTTGTTCAGCAAACTCAACTATGACCCGAAGGAGTTCACGCCGATCATGGTGTTGTGCCGCGGCTCGCCGGTGCTGGTCGTCAATTCGTCCGTTCCCGCAAACAGCGTGCAGGAGTTGATCGCGCTGGCGAAGTCGCAGCCGGACAAGTTGAATTACGGATCGTACGGGGTCGGCACCTACGCCCATCTGAGCATGGAGGACTTCAAGCAGCGCACCGGCACCGACATCGTGCACGTGCCTTATCGCGGGGCGGCGCCGGCCTTGAACGGGCTTTTGGCCGGCGATGTGGGGATGCTCTTGTTGAATTTGTCGAGCGTCGAGGCGCACGCGAAGACAGGCAAGGTGAAAATTCTCGCCGCGGCGACGGTGAAACGGCTGAGCGCGCGCCCCGATCTGCCGACGATCGCGGAAGCCGGCGTTCCTGGCTTTGCGACATCGGTCTGGTTCGCAATGTGGGGCCCGCCCCACATGCCCGCCGAGCTGGTCAACAAGATCCACGCGGATGTGTCGAAGGCGCTCGACCTGCCGCAGTCGCGTGAATTCTTCACCGCGAACAGCTTCGAGCGCGTCGATCTTTCGCCGGAGCAGTTCGGCGTACTCGTCGAAAGCGACCTCAAGCACTGGACCTCCCTGATCAACGCGGTCGGCGCCAAGATCGAATGAGCCGGCAATGAAGGTTCTCATCACCGGAGGAATGGGAGTCATCGGCGCCGAGACCAGCCGCAAGTTCGTCAACGAGGGGCACCGGCCCGTCGTGTTTGCGCGTCATCGCGACAACAGCCTCATCCCCGATATCATCGACAAGATCGACTTCGAGCAGGGCGACGTTCTGGACATGCCGCGCCTTCTCCAGGCGATCAAAAAGCACGATGTCACGCATGTGGTGCACGCGGCGGCGTTCGTCGGTGCGGTTTCGGCGGCCAATCCCGCGCTGAGCATCCAGGTCAACGTGCTGGGGCTCGTCAACGTGCTCGAGGCGGCGCGTGCGCTCGATGTCCAGCGCGTCGTGTTCACCAGCGCAAAGGGCGTCTACGGCCCCATCACCGGCGAATATGGCGCGCCCACCTGGAAGCCGATGCCCGAGGATCTGCCCGCCAAGCCCAAGCGCATCTACGACTCCGCCAAGTTCATGGGCGAGAACGTCTGCGCCTATTACAACGACAACATGGGCGTCGAGACGGTGTCGCTGCGCTTCGCCTCGACCTACGGTCCGGGCAAGACCGCGCGCCACGGACCCATGGCGGTCATGAGCCGCATCGTCGAGAATCCGGCGAACGGCCTGCCGTTCAAGCTGGAGCAGGGCGGCGAGGACA
>DASQXF010000336.1:0-3006 GCA_035639895.1 Xanthobacteraceae bacterium | reverse complement strand
GCGACTGCCTCGAGGCGGCTCTCGTCGAGCGTGAAATAGCGCGAGCGGCCATCAGCCACCCAGCGACGGACCATGTGGCAGCGCTCGCGCACCGCGGCGGCGGTGTTGAGCTGGGCTAGATTCACTGCAGGTTACCCTGCGTGTCCCGGATGCGTGCAGCGCGTAGCGGTGCACCGCTGATCCGGGACCGCCACGGACTTGAGCGATCCACGCAAGTCGGGCTTGCCCGACTTGCGCACATTTGAGCGCCGATCTCGGGTAAACCCGAGATCGGTATCTGCAGCGCACCACTTCGTGCTGCGCTGCGCCCGGGACATGCGGGCTTAAGTTACACTGACATGCTTGCGCGGGGACGACGATGATCAATCTGGCCTGATCCCATAACCGCGCGCCCAGGCCAAGCCATCCTCGGTACGGGCCCGCGGCCGGTATTCGCAACCGATCCAATTGCCATAACCGAGCCGATCGAGCGCCGCGAAGATTTCCGGATAGTTCACCTCGCCCTCGTCGGGCTCATGCCGCGACGGCACGGCCGCGATCTGCACATGGCCGACGTAAGGAAGATGCTTTTCGAAGCGCCGCATGAGATCGCCGCCGACGATTTGCGCGTGGTAGAAGTCGAACTGGATGCGCACGTTCGGCCGCTCCACCTTGGCAATGATGTCGGCCGCCTGCTCGGCGCGGGTCAAAAAATAATCCGGCCGGTCGCGCGGGTTGATCGGTTCGATCAACAGCGTGATGTTCTTCTCCCGCGCCGCCTCGGCGGCGCGCATCAGATTCCTGATGAAGGTCATCTCCGCGGCTGGCCGCTGCTCCGGCGGCACTTTGCCGGCGAGGCAGTGGATCTGGCAGCCGCCGATGGCGGTGACGTAGTCGAGCGCCTGCTTGAATAGCGTGGCGAATTCCTGCTCGCGGCCGGGGATTGCGGCGACGCCGAACTCCCCCGCTGTCGTCCGACCGGGCGCGGTGTTGATGCCGAGCATGGTCAAGCCGTGGCGGTCGAGTTCGGCCTTCACCGCAGACGGCGCCTGGTAGGGAAATTGCAGCTCGACTGCGCGAAAGCCGGCCGCGGCCGCCGCCGCGAACCGCTCGATCAGCGGCCGCTCGGTGAACAGATAGGCCAGATTGGCGGCGAAGCGGGGCATGCAGGACGAACCGTGCGCGGTGATGTTATAGCAGCAGTCCGGGCACAGCTCGACACACGTCGCAGTGCCGCTAGTGCCACGATCTCAGTCTGCTCCCTCTCCCCCGCTTGCGGGGAGAGGGTTGAGGTGAGGGGGATTCTCCAAGAACGCAGTATATGGAGAGTCCCCCTCACCCGCTCGCTTCGCTCCATAGCCGATGCTTCGCATCGGCGTTCTTGGCGCTAATAACGGCGGCCGAAGGCCGCCTATGCTCTCCCCGCAAGCGGGGAGAGGTGGAGCTTGCGGCACGCGCTGTGCCAATATCATGCATCGATTTTGCTGAGTGCGCCCTCGAAGTCTTGCCATGCTCGCCAACGACAGCTTCCACATTGCAGTCTTGCCCGGCGACGGGATCGGGCCGGAAGTCATGGCGCCGGCGCTCGCGGTGCTGGAGAAGGTCGCGGCTACGACGCCGGGGCTCAAATTCCATTTCACCGAGGCGCCGGCGGGTGCGGGCCATTATCGCGACACCGGCAAATCGATGCCGGATGCCACCATCAAGCTGTGCGAAGAGGCCGACGCCATCCTATTCGGCGCCTGCGGGCTGCCGCACATCCGCTATCCCGACAACACCGAGATCATGCCGCAGGTCGAGCTGCGCTTCATCTTCGACCTCTATGCCGGGGTGCGGCCGTGTCGGCTGATCGCGAACGTGCCGAGCCCGATCGTCGGCGCGGCCGAGCGCGGCATCGATCTCATCGTGATCCGGGAATCGACCGAGGGCCTGTTCGCCTCCATGGGCAAGGGCGTGGTGAGCGAGACCGAAGCCCGCGAGACGCTGGTCATCACCCGCAAGACGTCGCAGCGCCTGTTCGACTTCGCGTTTCGCCTAACGCGCCGGCGCAAGGCGCGCGGCTCCCGCGGCCTGCTCACCTGCGTCGATAAGGCGAACGCGTTCAAGGCTTACGCCTTCTTCCGCAGCATGTTCGACGAATGTGCCGCGCGCTACTCCGATGTCGCGACCGATCGCCTCTACGTCGACGCCTGCTCCGCCATGCTGGTGCGCCGCCCATGGGATTTCGACGTGATGGTGATGGAGAACATGTTCGGTGACATCATCTCCGATCTGACCGCCGGGTTGATCGGCGGCATGGGAATGGCGCCCTCCGCCGACATCGGCGATACCCACGCGGTGTTCCAGCCGTGTCACGGCACCGCGCCCGATATCATGGGCAAGGGGCTCGCCAATCCGACCGCCATGATTCTCTCTGCCGCGCTGATGCTCGATTGGCTCGCTGAACGTCATGGCCATGCCGGCGCCGCGGCGGCGGCTCGCGCCATCGAAGACGCGGTCGATCGCGCGTTTGCCGCAGGCCTCAAGCCCTGCGAATTCGGCGGTCGCGACGGTACCGCGGCGATCGCGAGCGCAGTGCTGCAGGCACTCGCGTCGGCGGGCGGGACATAGTGCGGCTGTTTAGAAGTCCGCATCGTGCTTGCGGCGAGTCCGCAATGCCCGCGCCGCTTATTGCAGGAGATCTAAAACCTTTTTTAGGCGCCGCATAAAATTTTTGCGCGATGCAGCAATTCTCAGCAGAAAAGCGCCGCGCGGGGTCCCGCGCTGGACACCCCTCCTTTATCTATCTCATTGAAACGAAACGTAAACCTGTTCTGCGCGGATTGGCACGTTCGTTGAATAACTCCCATTGGCCGGAAGAGCGGTGGCAGTCGCCACCTGAGGTCGGTGACGGTCAAAAGGAGCGCGCGAATGGGCTGTGTGAAACCTGCCGACGTTGCCAAGGCCATGATCACCCACAAACCGCGCACCGGCTGAATGACAACGGAAGTCAAAGACGTCGGCGCGACGCTTACAACGGCGTCCGGC
>DASQXF010000335.1:0-2188 GCA_035639895.1 Xanthobacteraceae bacterium | reverse complement strand
ATTCGATGAACATGTCGGCGAGCATCCACTGAACCGCCTGACGTTCGGCCAGCGGGCGGCCGAAGGTCGAACGCTGTTTCGCATATGAGCTCGCCATTTCCAGGCAGCGCTCGGCCACGCCCAGCGCATGCGCACCGTGCTTGAGGCGGCCGATATTGAGCCATTGTTGGCCGTACCGCATCCCTTCGCCTTCCGCCCCGACGCGGTGGCTCGCGGGCACGCGCACGTTCTCGAGCACGATCTCCCAGGGCTTGTCGCCCATCATGGTTTCGTAGCACGCCCCGAGCTTCACTCCCGGTGCGTCCATGTCCACGATGAAGCAGGAGATGCCGCCGCGCGAGCCCTTGACGCGGTCGGTCGCCACCATGAGCTGCATGAAATCGGCATCGTCTGCGCCGGTGATGAAACGCTTGACGCCGTTGATCACGTAGTGCTCGCCCTCGCGCACGGCGGTGGTGCGCATGCTGCCGGGGTCGGATCCGGCATCGGGCTCGGTTTGCGCGAAGCAGGCCTTCTTCTCGCCGCGCAGCAGCGGCAGCAGGTACTTCTCCTTCATCTCGCCCTGCAGCGCGTAGAGAATGCCGCGCGGGGACGGGCCGGTAATGCCTTCCCCGCGCGCTGGTATGGCGATGGTACGGGAGAGTTCTTCCCATACGACGGCGCGGGCAAGGACCGACATGCCGCCGCCGCCGTATTCGGTCGGCACGTCGAGCTGCCAGATGCCGAGCTCTCGCGCGCGCCGCTCGAAGCGTGTGAGGTATTCAGGCTTGATGCTTTCGCCGGCGGTCGTCTCCCGTTCGATCGGGATCAGCTCGTTGTCGACGAAGCGCCGCAAGGTGGCTTTGAGGATCCGCAGCTCTTCCGGCAATTCGAAATCCATCGCTCTATGCTTCCTCCGTGCGCTCCTGCCACAGCACCCGCACGTCGACGGCGATCGCTCCCGCTTTGCCGGCCCGCACGATCAGCGGATTGATCTCGATCTCCTTTATCCTGGCGCGATGATCCAAGAAGAACCGGCCGAGCGCGAGTGCGGCGGCTTCGAGCGCCGCACGATCGGCGGCGCCGCCGCCGCGAAAGCCGGCGAGACGGCGCGCCAATTTCAGCCCATCGATCATCGCCCCCACCTCTTCGGCCGCCACTGGCAGCAGGCGTAATGCTGCGTCCTCGACGAGCTCGACCAGCACGCCACCCGCGCCGACGAGCAGCAATGGGCCGTAGAGCGGGTCACTGCGCGCGCCGACGATCGCCTCGATGCCAGCCACCATCTCCTGGACGAGAAAGCCGTCGATCCGGGCGGAGGCCTGCCCGGCACGCCTCGACAGCGCCTCGGCGGCCGCTTCGACTGCGTCGCGGTCGCGCAGGTCGAGCGCAACGCCGCCGACTTCGGTCTTGTGCAGAATATCGCGCGAGCGAACCTTCAGTGCGACCGGAAAACCGATACGCGCGGCCGCGGTTGCGGCTTCGGCGGCCGTTGCCACGGCCTGGCTTTTCGGCAGCGCGATGCTGTAGCGGGCAAGCGCGGCGTCCAAATTTGCCGGGGAAAGGTCGCTTGGTGGCGGGGCTGGCGGCGTCGCCGGCAGGCGGCCTCGACGCGCCGCGTGAAACCACAATCCGCCCAGCGCGCGAATCGTCGGTTCGATCCCCTGCAGGAATGGAAATCCGGCGGCCCGGTGATCCGCGAGTTGCTCCTCGCTCAGCTGCTGAATCACGCGGCCGAAGGCCACAATCGGTTTGTCGGTCCTATCCAGTATCTGCCGTAGCGCGGCAGGATCGCCCCACGGGTCGCCCTTTCGCGGCATCGGCGCGGTCCACGCCACCATGTCGATATTGGGATCGCGTGCCGCGGTCTCGCAGAGCTTGGCGGCGACTTCGAGCGTCGAAGGAATGCCGACGTCGAGGGGATTTTTCGGCGTGATTCCCTGCTGCATCAACGGCAGCAGCGCCGCCTTGGTCGCTTCGTTGAAGTCGGGCATGGCGGCGCCCTCGTCCGCGGCATAGTCGTAAAGCAGGTCGACCGTTGCCCCGGAGTTGGTCACGAAGCCGATGCGCGGTCCCTTCGGCAACCTGCCGCCATCGAAGGCGATCGCGGCTTCGACGAGATCGTCGAGCGAGCGGAAGTTGACGATGCCATAACGCTCGCACATGGCGAGATAGGCGGCGTAATCGCCGGCGATGGCGCCGGTGTGGG
>DASQXF010000334.1:0-6312 GCA_035639895.1 Xanthobacteraceae bacterium | reverse complement strand
CTTCGATGCGAAAAGGGTAGCCGCCGATCGACTGTGACGCGCAGTGCTGGGTGCGGCCTGCCTGCCGTTCGTTCGCACGCCATGCAGCCAAATCGGCCTCGGCACGGCCGGCCACATAGAACCACAAGGCGCTCCAGCCCGCCGCCACCACCACGACCAGGAACGGCGCGAACAGCATCCACCGGCGGCGCGGGACAGTGGGCCCGGCGTGAGACATCTCGGCGGCACTCCTCTACCTGCGACGCGTGGGGCTAGCGGAAGCTCCGCAGCACACTAACCTCGCAGCATTGCGAGGTACTGCGTTCCCGCATGCTTGCGGCCTTGCGCGCAACGGACGATTCCTTGATATCACATCCATGGACCCCAATCCTTTGCATGCGGACGAAGATCTCTGGGTGTTTGCCTATGGCTCACTCATGTGGCGGCCGGATTTTCCCTTCGTCGAACGCGTCGAGGCCCGGCTCGTTGGCGCGCATCGCGCCCTCTGCGTCTATTCCTTCGTCCATCGAGGAACGCCAGAGCGGCCGGGTCTGGTGCTCGGTCTCGATCGGGGCGGGACATGTCGCGGCATCGCTTATCGTGTGAGCGCGGCCCACCGCGCCAGAACCATCGCCTATTTGCGCGCACGCGAGCAGGTGACCTCCGTGTATCGCGAATGCATGCGCCCGATCTGGCTCAAGCGCGATCCGGAGCAGCGACTCCCGGCGTTGTGCTACATGGTCGACCGCGGCCATGCTCAATATGCCGGGCGACTTACGCTGGAGCAGCAGCTGCACCATGTGCGCCAAGGCCATGGCCAATCCGGCGCCAACCGCGACTACGTCATCGCGACCGTCGGAGCGCTGGAGCAACTCGGCTACCGCGAAACGGTGCTGCATCTGCTCGCCGAACGGCTCTCAGGGACACGCGATGTCGTTGCAGCCGCGGCGCCTCATCCAGCGGCGCGCGAAATGCGCTCGTGACGCGAATGCTATGGGCAGCCCGCGAGCGGCGCTTCAAGATGATGGCGCGAGCGAAGCTTCCGTCTCTCGATTGCGGGCAACTTCACGCTTGCCCTCGGCGACGAGCCGCGCGGTGGCGGCTTCGATGTCGCGCTGCAACCGTTCGAAGAAAGCCTCCTGCCCGAGCCCGGGAGAGATCGGATCCAGCACCTCGACCAGGATGGTGCCGGGATAGCGGCGCATAGAGCGGCGCGGCCAGAACAGGCCGGAATTGAGGGCGAGCGGAAGACAGGGAGCCCCCATTTCCGAATAGAGCCGCGCCACCCCATACTTGTATCTGGGCTCGGCGCCGGGCGGCCGTCGGGTGCCTTCCGGAAAGATGATGATCGAGCGATTACGCGCCAGCTCGCGTCGCGCCCGGGCGTTCATGTCCGCCAACGCCTGCGAGCCCTTGCTGCGATCGATCGGGATCATGCCGGCTTTCCAGGCATACCAGCCAAAGAACGGGATCCACATCAGCTCGCGCTTCATGATGAACGCGGCGTCCGGGAAGATCAGCAGCAGTGCAAACGTTTCCCACAGCGACTGATGCTTGGAGGACACGAGGCAGGACCCCGGCGGAATCTTTTCCAGGCCGCGGAATTCGGCTTCGATGCCGCAAACCACGCGCAGAAGCCAGAGATTGGTGCGCGCCCAAAACCTAGCCACAGCAATGATGCCCCAGCGCGGCATCAGCAGCGTGGGCAAGGCCGCAATGACCTGCACAAGCAGATTTACGTAAAATAGAAAGTTGAAGATCAGGGATCGAACCACGAGCACCGGCAAAACCTCTCCGCCGTGTTCGCCGTCGGGGCTGCCTCCGATGACGACGCGACGTCTTGCGGATGATCTTACTCACCGCCTGCGCGCGCAACCAGGGCAAGGCGATCATTTACCCACTTAGCCCGTGCGGCGATTGCCGGCGTCGGGATTGAGCGCCATGCGAACCTTGGCGAAGACATATTTCACGTATTCGGTGAACATGCGACGCGTTGTCGCCCAGTGTCCCCACCACCGTTCGGTACGCTGGCGGTCGGTCACCACCGGAAACGGCACGAGCACGACATCGGGCAACTGGTGCGCGATTTCGGCGAGCGCACGCGGCATGTGGTAATTCGAGGTCACTATGATCAACGAGCGAAAGCCGCGATTTTGGGCCCAGCGCTTGGTCTCGAGCGCATTGCCCAGCGTATTGAGAGAGCGGTCGAAATCGACGCAGCAACGGACCCACCGCTCGAATTCCGGATTGAGGCGCGAGATTTCGTTGGAGTTGGTCGCGCGATAGGCGCCGCTGATCAGGAGCCGCTTGCCGCGCCCCGACGCCAACAGCTCGATCGCGTCGGCGATACGCGAGGCACCGCCCGTCAAGGCGACGATCCCGTCCGCGTTGCGGTCGAGCGAGATTTCCTCGGCGGGCACGCGCCAGCTGAACCAAACAAATCCAAGCCCAATCAATAGCGCCGCCAAAGCGCAGAGCACGAACGTCGACCAGCCGAGCCAGCGCAGCAATCCAGACGGCGCGGATCGTTCGCTCGAGCGGGACATCCCGGCAGCTCCGTTACCGGTATCAACTTCGGCCGTCGGCATCTCTTCTCCACCCCTTGCAATCATAACGCAAAATTCCGGCGCCAATAGAGCTGCGCGTAATCGGCTAATGGGCCGTTGCGATCGTGCGCTTGACCGTGTAGCGCGAGGTCGCGGCGGTGACGCAGGCGATCACGCCGGCTTGCGCCAGCATTGCCAAATAACCCGGGATTCCGATCGACGAGCTAACGAACAAAGCCGCAAACTGCTCGCGCGCGGCCGTCCCAGTGAGCCAGCTGCTCGTGAACTCGGCGAGCGCGAAAAGCGCGATGGCGCTGCCGCCGCCGATCAATCCGCCCTTTAGCCCCAACTGCAGAAAATGTTGCTGGAAATGCCGCGCGATAAAACTGTCTTTGGCGCCGATGAGATGCAGCACCTCGATGACGGGGCGGTTGGTAGCGATGGCTGCGCGGGTCGCGAAGACGACCGATAGCACGGTGGCGGCAAGCACAAGCAAAAGCACGCCGACGCCGATGGCAACGACGGCTCGGGACATCGCACGCATACGCTCGACGAAGCTGCGGTGGTCATCGAGGGTTACACCGGGGATTTGTTCGCCGAGCGTTTGCCGCAGTTGCGCGAGATCGGGTGCGCCCCCGGGCGCGATACGCGCCACGATCAGGCGTGGGACCGGCAGATCATCGAGCTGAAGTCCGCTTCCCAGCCATGGCTCAAGCAGGTGCGTGGATTCTTCCTTGGAATAGGGCCGCACTTCGGCAATGCCTGGAGAAGCGCGCGTGATGATCGCGGCCTTCATGACCTCCATGTCGATGTCATGACCGACCACCGGACGGATCTGGATCGTGATTTCGCGCGCCACATCCGCTTGCCATTCATTCGCTGCGGCACGCACCAGCATGACCGCGCCCGTAGTCAGCGAGGCCAAAAAGGTCATGATGGCGATGACCGCCACCAGAGCCCGCCCGGAAATCGTGGCTTGCGGCACGATGGCAGTCTCGAAGCGCACCGGAGGCGCATGTTGCGCGTCCAACTTTTGCTGTATCGTCGCGTCAGTCGTAGACATGCAGACGACCCTCGTGCAGCACGAGGCGGCGGGCGTCGATTTGGTCCATGAGCGCGATGTCGTGCGTGGCAATAACCACCGAAGTCCCGGATTTGTTGAGCTCGATGAACAACCGCAACAGCCGCTTCGCCAGATTGGGATCGACGTTGCCCGTGGGCTCGTCCGCGAGGAGGAGCTGCGGTCGCGCGATGACCGCCCGCGCGATCGCGGCACGCTGCTTCTCGCCGCCCGAGAGCACCGGCGGAAGCGCGGAGATGCGATCGCCGAGCCCCACCCAGTTCAGCAGTTCGATGACCTCCTCGCGATAGCTTTCTTCCGCCTGCCCGATCACGCGCAACGGCAAGGCCACATTCTCGAAGGTCGTCATATGATCGAGTAGCCGGAAATCCTGGAACACGATGCCGATGCGCCGCCGCAGCGTCGCCACCGCATCATTGCTGAGCGTGGCGATATCGTGGCCGAAGAACGTGATCAGTCCGCGTGTGGGCCGCAGCGAAAGGAACAGGAGACGCAAGAGCGACGTTTTGCCGGCGCCAGAAGGCCCGGTGATGAACTGGAACGATCGGGAATCGATACGGAACGTGAGATCGCGCAGAACCTCGGGACCGAGCCCGTAACGCAAGCCCACGTGTTCGAACCGGACCACCCTGCCTCTCCCCAGAGAGCGATGCCCGCGACAGCAACCGCGCGGCCTAGGCTGGGCGCCTATGGTTTGCGAATTCGTTAACCGAGCCG
This sequence comes from Xanthobacteraceae bacterium, assembly GCA_035639895.1. Taxonomy (GTDB): domain Bacteria; phylum Pseudomonadota; class Alphaproteobacteria; order Rhizobiales; family Xanthobacteraceae; genus VAZQ01. The sequence goes on along the minus strand of DASQXF010000334.1, from coordinate 1,989 downwards.
CGGCTACGGTCAAGCCCGGCTCGGCTTCGAGTGGAGGTCCTTGCCGCGAGCGATGAGCGACGACCGCGGCTCGGTTTCGCCCTCCCGCATCTGATCTCCGGATTATTAGAAATCCCGCAGCAGCCGTTCGATATAATCGAGCTCGAGCTGCGGACGGAAGTTCTCGCCGAAGCGTCGACGCAATTCCTCGAGGATGCGCCGCGCGCGCTGCACATCGATCTCACCAGGCACCTTGACCGTGGTGTCGTCGCCGTAGTCGCGCCCGCGCAGCGGGCGACCCAGCGGATCGGTGTCCTGTTGCGCGCGCGGTTGCCCGAGCCGACCGGGCTGGCCGTTGGGGCCGGGACCCAACATCCCCTGCTGCTGCATCGACTGGGCGAGATTCTGCGCCCCTCGTCGCAGCGCTTCGAGCGCGCGACCTTGTGAGTCGACGGCCCCGTCCGCGTTGCCGTCGCCCAATTGCCCTTCGGCATCGCCCATGGCTTCGCCGGCACGACCCAATTGGTCCATCTCGCCCTGCCCCTGCGGACCCTGGCCGAACCCCTTCTTGCGCAACTCTTCCATCAGTTGCTTGAGCTGATCGCGCAAGGCCTGCTGATTTCCGCGCAACTCGCCCATCTGATCGCCCTGCTGGCCGTCTTGGCCCTGCTGCCCTTGCTGCCCCTGCTGGCCACGCTGTCCGCGCTGGCGGTCGCGCCGCTGATCTTGACCCTGCTGGAATGTGCGATCGCGCAATTGCTGCTGCTTGCGGATCAAATCGCCGAGCTCGTCGAGCGCCGACATCATGTCGTCGTCGCCGTCCATCTGCTGCCCGGGACGGGCCATTTGCAGGTTCTCGAGCATCTGCTGGAGATCCTGCAGCATCCGGCGCGCGGCGTCTCTCGCCCCGGAGCGCGCCATCTGTTCGAGCCGGTCGATCATATTGCGCAGATCCTGCGGGCGAAGCTGGCGTGCGTTGGGATCGAGCGGCCGGGCGAGCTGTTGTGGATTCTTGCGCATTTGCTCCGCCAGCGCCTGCAGGAACTTGTCGAGCGCTGCGCGCAACTGGTCGGTGAGCCTCTTGATCTCCTCGTCGCTGGCGCCACGTTCCAGCGCCTGCCGTAACGCTTCCTCCGCCGCGCGCAAGGCCTGCTCGGCATCGGAGACGCTGCCGTCCTCAAGATGCACCGCCATGTCCCACATGCGCGCGACGATGTCGCGCAATTGGTCATCGGTTTTTGCGCGCGAGAGCTGCCAAAAGATCGAACGCAAGCCGAGATAGACGTTGCTCTCCATGTTGAAGCGTTCGGGCGCCAAGGTCAGCGCGTCGAGCGCGGTGAGAACGCTGGCCTGGGCATCACCATCGAGCGCCAGTATCCGCCGCTGCTCGATCAGCACGCGCGCGATCGGCTTCGAGAACGGCCGCTCCGGCAGACGGAATTCGAATGCCGCGCTTTGACCCTCGTTACCGGCCTCATCCCGCGCCGTCAGAATCATCGCCGCATCGGTGCCCGCCCAAGGATGCTCGGTCAGATCCTTTGTCGTCTGCCCGACCCCATTCTTGGTGCGCGCCTGCGGCAGCACCAGCGGGAAGTCGGGTGCGCCATAGAGCGGGCGTGGGGGATGACCGTTGGTCCCCTCGCTGCTCTGTAGCTTGAAGATCGCCTGCGCGCCGGTGACGCCATAGTCGTCCTCAAGCTTGTAGGAAAGCTGCAACGCGCCGCGCGCCTGCCCCTCCGGCTCCTTGGCAAGTGCGATGGTTGGCGGCTTGTCGGGGATAGCGGTGAACTGCCATGTGACGTCGCCGGCGGCCGCGCCGCGCACGGTGGCCGCGCCAGCACCGTTGATCACAAAACGACGTTCCTCAGATCCCTTGGCATTGGTCTGCGCACCGGAGGCCGGCTCGGCGAGGCCGCCGCTTGCCGTCACGTCGAGGTGAATTCCGGTGGCGCGGATGACGACCGTGCTTCCCGCCGGCACCGCGAGCGCGGTGGAGGTCGGCACCGGCTC
>DASQXF010000333.1:0-3992 GCA_035639895.1 Xanthobacteraceae bacterium | reverse complement strand
CTCGCCGCCGGCGGTCCCTAATAGGACTTCGGCAGCCCCAGAACCTTCTCTGCAACAAAATTCAGGATCATATGTGGCGTGATCGGGGCAATCCGGGGAATCATGACTTCGCGCAAATAGCGCTCGACATGGAATTCCTTGGAATATCCCATGCCGCCATGAGTCATGATGGCGGTCTCGCAGGCCTCGAAGGCGGCCTCCCCCGCCAGATACTTGGCGGCGTTGGCCTCAGCCGCGCAGTCCAAGTGGCGATCGTAGAGGCTCGCAGCCTTCATCACCATCAGGTTGGCTGCTTCCAGATTCATCCAGCAGCGCGCCAGCGGATGTGCGATACCCTGGTTCTGACCGATCGGCCGCCGAAAAACGACCCGCTCCCGCGCATAGCGTGCGGCTTTGTGCAGCGCCGCGAGCCCGATGCCGACCGCCTCCGCGGCGATCAAAATCCGTTCCGGGTTCATGCCGTGCAGGATCGCGCGGAAACCGTCCCCCTCGGCGCCAATGCGATCGGCCGCCGGGACCACCATGCCGTCGAAAAACATCTCGTTCGAATCGACGGCATGCCGCCCCATCTTGTCGATGACACGGATGGCGACGTGGCTGCGGTCGAGGTCGGTGTAGAAGAGGCTCAAGCCTTCGGTCTTGCGCTTGACGCTTTCAAGAGGCGTGGTGCGAGCGAGTATGAGAATCTTGTTGGCGATTTGCGCGGTGGAGATCCAGATTTTTTGTCCGGAGAGAACATAGTGATCGCCGCGGCGCTCGGCCCGCACTTTTATTGCGGTGGTGTCGAGCCCGGCGTTGGGCTCGGTGACGGCGAAGCAGGCTTTGTCTTTTCCGGCGATCAGCGGCGGCAGCATGCGGCGCTTTTGCTCCTCGGTTCCGAACACGACGACAGGCTGCAGCCCGAAAATGTTGATGTGAACCGCGGAGGCTCCGCTCATGGCGGCGCCGGATTCGGCGATCGCCTGCATCATGATCGCGGCCTCGGTGATGCCGAGGCCGGCCCCGCCGTACTCTTCCGGCATGGCGATGCCGAGCCAGCCGGCCGCAGCAAGCGCACCATGCAGCTCGTGCGGAAAGTCGCCGCTGCGATCCTTGTCCAGCCAATACGCGTCGTCGAATTGGAGGCAGAGCTTGCGGACCTCTTCCCGGATTTGCTGCTGCTCCAGGCTCAATGAAAAATCCATTTGTCTCCCCTCGCCGATTTCTCCCTCGGGCCCAAGCTTAGCCCGCAGGGTGGGCACCCTACGGATTATTCTAAAGTCGGCGACACGACGGCCTCGATCGCGGCGGCGATGGCCAGCAGCCGACGGTCGGCGCCGTGCTCGCCCATCAGCATGAGGCCGACCGGCGGATCACCCGCCTGGTGGCATGGGATGGAGACCGAGCAGCGGTCCAGGAAATTGGCGACGGACGGATTGCGCAGCACGAGAAAGTTGGTGTGGCGGTAGGCATCATCTGCGGCGAGATCGGCAAGAGCTGGCGCGGTCACCGGGACGGTCGGCATCACCAAGGCGTCATACGGCGCAGTGACTGCAGCAACGCGACGGATGAAATCGGCGCGAGCGTTGACGAGATCGATGTAGTCCGCGGCGTCTTGCTCCTGTCCGCGCAGAATGCGCGCGAGCACGCGCGGATCATACATCTTCTCGCCTTTGCGGATGAGCGAGCGGTGAATCGCGTAGGCCTCGGGTGCCGCCAATCCGCCTTTGGCATTGATTTGCGACAGCTCCGCCAGTTCGCGCAGCGGGATGTCGACAATCCGTGCACCCGTCTTTCCCAATACCGCGAGGGCGGACTCGAACGCGCGTGCCACTGCCGGCTCGACATTCTCGAGCACCATGGTTTGCGGTACGGCCATGCGCAGCCCGGCGAGCGGGAACGGCGGCAGATCGATCATCGGTTCGCCGGCGAGCACGGCATCGAGCACCGCGCAGCACGCGACGGTTGCCGCCAGCGGCCCGACCGAGTCGAGGGAAGTCGACAGCGGGAATGCTCCGGCAATCGGAACGCGATGCGCGGTGGGCTTAAATCCGACAATGCCGCACAGTGCCGCCGGGATGCGGCACGAGCCGCCGGTGTCGGTGCCGAGCGCGCCATACGCCATGCCGTCGGTGACCGATACCGCGGCGCCCGAAGACGAGCCACCGGGGATGCGTCCGGCCGCACGGTCGTAGGCGTTCGCTGGCGTGCCGTAGTGCGGATTGATGCCGAGCCCGGAGAAGGCGAACTCGGTCATGTTGGTGCGCCCGATCGGGATGAATCCAGCCGCACGCAAGCGCGCCACCACCGGCGCGTCGTGCTTCGCCGGGCTTGCATCTTTCAGCACGACGGAACCGGCCGTCGTCACATCTCCGGCGATGTCGAACAGATCCTTGATCGAGACCGGAATGCCGGCGAATGGCGAAGGCGCCGCGCCGCTGGCGCGCAGACGGTCATAAAAATCCGCGGCCGCGAGTGCGTCCTTCGCATGGACCTTGAGGAAAGCGCGCTGCCCTTCTCCGGATGGATCGGCGATCCGCGCCAAGCATTCCTCGACCAAACCGCGGCTTTTGCCGCCGCGGGCGAGATCGGATTGCAGGTGAGCGAGCGGTCGCATTGGTTTGTCGCAAGACCCTCGGCCGGGGAGCTTGTTGAAATGATGGTGTCAATGATATCAACACGACCGGGCACTTTCATCCGTTGCCGCTTGCGAACACACCCATCCTGGGGACGAGTCAAGAATGATTGCCGGAGACGAACGATGCCGATGAACAAGCCGCATCTCGAATTCACCCGCGTGGACATGAACAGTGGCTGGGCCACCCCGCCCGGCTATCCCGCGGGGATCAAGCAGAAAATTCTGGCAAGCGATCTCGACGAAACGCGCAAAATGGGAAGCCGTACCCGTCTCCTGCGCATCGAACCCGGCGTCTTCACGACCGCGCCCTTCGTGCACGACCATTGGGAGGAGGTCTATCTGGTTTCCGGCGATCTCATCGTCGGTAACGATGCGCAGGGCAAAGGCGGCGAATCCTTCGACGCGCCGACCTATGCCTGCCGGCCGCCGGGGGTCTACCACGGCCCGTTCAAGTCCGAGCGCGGCTGCGTGCTCTACGAGATCCACTACTACGACGAGAGCAAGAAGTAAGAACAAGTAGCCCGCATGAGCGAAGCGACATGCGGGGCGATCTCACCACGTAGGCCGACCCGGATATCGCTTCGCTCATCCGGGCTACAACGTTCGCATACTGAGAGGGTCTCCCGATGCTGGCGCCGGACGAGAAGCTGAAGCTTTCACCGAAGCCCTATCTTTCGGCAACCGCACGCTTCAAGAGCGGCGACGATACGCCGCGTGACTTCCTCGAACGCTGCCTCGCCGACCTCGCGGCGCTCGAACCCAAGATCGGCGCCTTCGTCAATCTCAACCTCGATGGCGCGCGCGCGGCCGCCGACCAATCGACTGCGCGCTGGCGCGCCGGCAAGCCGAACTCGCCGGTCGATGGCATGCCGATCGGCATCAAGGACATCATCGAGACAGCCGACATGCCGACGGAAAACGGCTCGCCGCTGTTCGCCGGCTTCCGCTCCCAACGGGACGCGGCGAGCGTGGCGGCGTTGCGCGAGGCCGGCGCGGTCATCGTCGGAAAGGCCGTCACCACCGAATTTGCTTCGACCGAGCCGCGCGGCACGCGCAACCCGCATGACCTGCGCCGCACCCCGGGCGGATCGAGCAGCGGCTCGGCCGCCGCGGTCGCGGCCGGCATGGTCAGCACGGCGCTCGGCACGCAAGTGATCGGCTCGACCATTCGCCCTGCCAGTTACTGCGGCTGCATTGGCTTCAAAGTGTCGGTCGGGGCGCTCAATCGCGGCGGCAGTCATGACGGGTTGAGCCAGAGCGCGACCGGCGTTCTTGCGGTGACGCTCGAGGACACCTGGCAGGTCGCCTACGAGATCGCGATTCGCGCCGGCGGTGATCCCGGCTATCCCGGCCTGTTCGGACCGGCGAGCGCGCC
>DASQXF010000332.1:0-2977 GCA_035639895.1 Xanthobacteraceae bacterium | reverse complement strand
GGCGCCAAATGCGCGTGCCCGCAGCGCCCGGTGGTCACGTTCACCGGCGACGCGGGGCTCTGGTACCACATCGCCGAGATCGAGACGGCGGCGCGCTGGCGCATCAATGCGGTCACGGTGGTGAACAACAATTCGAGCGGCAACCAGTCCAAGCGCGGCTTCGACCGCGTCTACGGCGGCACGCAGACCGAGCAGGCGCGGGAAATGTGGACCTTCAGCAAGGTCAATTTCGCGCGCATCGCCGAGGAGATGGGCGCGCTTGGCATTCGCGTCGAGAAGCCGGCCGAGCTCGGCGCGGCGATCGAGCAGGCGCTGCAGGCGAACCGCCCCGCGGTCGTCGACGTGGTCACCGACATCGACGCGCTCGCGCCGCTCGCGGTGAGTTGATCGTGCTTGCGGATGCAGCGCAGTGGAACCCTCGCCCCGCGGAGCGGGGAAAGGGTGCCGAGCCGCGAAGCGGCGAGGCGGGTGAGGGGCAAGAGCGGGTGGTGGCAGCTGTAGGCCGCGATTCGCGTCGAGAGACTGCTGCCCCTCACCCGGCCCTCGCTGCGCTCGGGCCACCCTCTCCCCGCTTCGCGGGGCGAGGGAAAGGACACGCGGGATTGCGCCTCAATCCTCCGAGCTCAATCGTCGCCGCACGCCCCAGTTCTCCAAAATCGCGGTGATCTCGTCGGCGACAAAGTGTCTGGCACTCTCCTGGTCGTACCCTTCGCGCAGCAACTCGTCGTAATCGGTGAACATGTGGCGCACGTAGGCGACCAGCGATAACCACGCTGCTGTTTCCGGCACGGCGACGGTCAGTCCCGGGCTGTCGACGGCGTGGTCCACCACGGCTGCGAACTCATAGGGCGGTATCCGCGGCGCCAGCCGACGCAAGGCAGTCTCGATCTCGCTCCGTTTCGCCACCGTCCACCTCCCTCAACGAGTGAGGTCGATGCGACCCCGCCTTCTGCAGCGCAATCAAATGTGCCATGAAGGGGCGGCGCGACGCCCGCGGAAAATTGCTAGTCGATATCCGTCGGACGCAGCGTGCTGGCTCGGAAATTGACGTCGGGGGGTGCAATGATGAATGCCGCGACGAATGTCCCTGGCGCGAGGGCGGGATCGGCGCAGATCGGCATGGTGGCCGCCGTGTCCATCGGGATCGGCGGCATGGTCGGGGCAGGCATCTTTTCCATCCTCGGCGTCGTGGCGCACGCGGCGGGAAATGCGATGTGGCTCGCCTTCGCGATCGGAGGCGTGGTGGCGCTCCTCTCCACCTATTCCTACGCCAAGCTCGGCGCCACGTTTCCGTCCGCTGGCGGCGCCGTGCATTTCTTGGTGAAGAGCTTCGGCGACGGCGTGCTCGCCGGCGGGCTCAACCTGTTCATGTGGGCGGGCTACATCATTTCGCTCGCCCTCTATGCCACGGCATTCGGCGGCTACGCCGCGACGTTCGTGACCACCGCGGCCTCCCCTCTGTTGGTCAAGTCGCTCGCCGTCGCGGCGGTCGTGCTGCTGACGCTGGTCAACGCGTTCGGAGCGCGCCTCATGGGCCGATGGGAGACGGCGATCGTCGCCGTCAAGCTGGCCATCCTCATACTGTTTGCGGCGGTGGGCTTGTGGTTCATCAGGCCCGGCTATCTCTCGCCCGAGCTTTGGCCCGAATCGACGTCGATTTTGTTCGGGGCGGGCGTTCTGTTCATCGGTTACGAAGGCTTCGGCCTCGTGACCAATGCCGCCGCCGACATGCGCGATCCCAGAAAGATGCTGCCGCGAGCGCTCTACACCAGTGTGCTGCTGGTGATCGCGCTCTATCTCGCCGTGTCACTGACCGTCACCGGAAACCTGTCGGACTATGAAATCGAGCAGTCGAAGGACTATGCGCTCGCCGAGGCGGCCAAGCCGTTCTTGGGCCAATTCGGCTTCCGCCTGATTGCTATCGCCGCGCTGTTCTCGACTGCCTCGGCGATCAACGCCACGCTGTTTGGCTCGGCCAACGTCTGCTACATGATCGCCCGCGACGGCGGACTGCCGGCAGGATTGTCGCGCAGGGAATGGAGAGGTGCCACCGGCGGGCTGCTGCTCACCGCCGCCCTGGTGCTCGCCGTGATGCTGAGCTTCGACCTCTCCGGCATCGCCATGATGGGAAGCGCCGCCTTCCTGCTGATCTATGCCGCGGTCAACGCGGGTCACCTGCGAGTGCTCAAAGCGACCGGGGCGAACGCACTCCTGGTCTGGCTATCGCTGTTGACCTGCCTGGCAATGTTTGCGGTCCTCTGCGTGTATATCCTGCAAGAACAGCCGCGCGCGCTTGCGGCGCTCGTCATCATCGCGGCAGCCTCATTCGCCGCCGAACGGGTCTACCGGGGTTGGACAGGGCGCAGGATCAGCGAAGCGCCATGACGTCCCTGCTGCGCGGCCGCAGCGATATCGCTTCGAGCTGGACGGGAGACGCTCATCGGCACTGCAGCATAATTTGGCAGCGCAGCATCGGATTGCGCGCTGGACTGTCGTGGTGCGCGTGAGATAGGAAATGGAACAAGCAAGGGGAGGACATGATACCGGACGCGAACCTCGACCCCAAAGTCGCCGCGCTGGTCAGCGCGGCGTTCGATAAATCGTGGCCGTTCGTCAAGACCGATCCCGAGCTTGCCCACGTGGATCGGCAGGAGATGCGCACGCGGCTGGCGCAGAATTTGACCCGTATCGCCCAGGACGGCGAGCGGGATATGTGGCGGCTCGCGAACGCCGCCATCGGTCAGTTGCGGCGCGAACGCAGCGCGGCGTAGCGGCGCGCATCCCAAAACATCGTTAGGTCGTATTCCCCTCGTCGCCGCGGCGGGCATCTTGTTCGTGCGGGACGACCCGAAGCCGATCAGGGGGAGCGCACCTCACGCCGGCGCGAGCTGCCCGCCGGGCGCCACAGCCGGGTCGCGCGTTCGAACAGCGGGCTCATCAGCGGCCAGAACAGCAGCAGCAGCGCCAGCGTGGTGAT